>DUNY01000154.1 GCA_012839145.1 Thermoanaerobacterales bacterium | reverse complement strand
TCAGATTGCTAAAATATCCGGGGCTTCACAGGTTACCGTTATCGAACCTGTTCAGAGTAAGCGGGAGCTTGCCCTTGAGCTTGGCGCAGATTATGCCATTGATCCAATCAATGATGACGTTTTAGCAAAAACGGCCGAGATAACAAATGGCTTTGGCTTTAATGTTGTTATAGAAGCTTCCGGAAACTCGAAAGCAGCTGAAACAGCTCTTCAAATAGCGGCGAAGCAAGGCCATGTAGTGTACTTTTCCATGTATGATATGGATTATAACCTACCGGTTAATTTGTATAAATATTGTTATCATAATGAGATTCGTATCCAGGGTATGTATTTAGCTCAAAACAGCTTTGCCCGAGCAGTGGAAATGCTTCCCAGAATCAATTTCAAGCCCTTAATAGACAAAATATATCCCCTCGACGACTGTAAAAAAGCATATGCGGACCAAATGTCAGGAAAATATGCTAAACTGGTGTTTGACTGTTCAAAGTAAATACGTTAACGATAATCGAATAAACACAATTACCAAATTATGAGGTGTGAAATTCTGCAAAGATATTATAAATCCAGTCAAACCCAATTGTTCCTAAAAACAAATAAAAAAATGGGGGAAAACCCCCATTTTTTTGCCTCTAATATCATTTAAAATAAGAATTGTCTTTTTTGACGTAATCTACTGTGTTTTTTGCAATTTCTTCAGGCTCAACTTTTAGTCTGGCTACACCTGTTTCCATTGCTGCTTTTGCTACGGCTTTTGCTACGGCGGGAGCTACTCTTGGATCAAAGGGTCTTGGAATGATATATTCTTCATTTAGTTCATCTTCAGGGATTAATTCTGCAAGTGCATAAGCTGCCGCAAGCTTCATCTCTTCATTGATATCAGAGGCACGAACATCCAAAGCTCCTCTAAATACTCCGGGGAAAGCAAGAACATTGTTTATTTGATTTGGATAATCAGATCTTCCGGTTCCTACAACTTTAGCACCGGCTTCTTTAGCTGCTGCAGGGTCGATTTCAGGCACCGGATTTGCCATGGCAAAAATGATGGGGTCCGGATTCATTGATTTTACCATGTCCTGACTTACAATATTAGCTGTAGAAACACCGATGAAAACATCAGCACCTGCTAAAGCGTCTGCAAGGTTGCCTTTTTTGTTCTGTTTATTTGTAATCTGGCTCATCTCTTCTTTGGCCCAGTTCATTCCTTCTTTTCTGCCTTTATATATTATTCCTTTACGGTCAAGCATTAGTATATCTTTAACTCCCGCTTTGAGGAATATTTTAGCAATTGCAATTCCTGCTGCACCGGAGCCGTTGATTACAACAACAGCATCTTTAATGTCTTTTTTTGCAAGCTTGAGTCCGTTTATAAGACCTGATAAGGCAATTATGGCAGTGCCATGTTGATCGTCATGGAATACTGGAATGGACAAGGTTTCTTTAAGGCGTCTTTCTATTTCAAAACATGAGGGAGCTGAAATATCTTCAAGGTTTATTCCGCCAAAAACAGGTTCTATTAATGTAACAATTTCAACTATCTTATCTACGTCTGTTGTATCAACACAAATGGGAAAAGCATCAATTCCTGCAAAGCATTTGAATAATACTGATTTTCCTTCCATAACAGGCATGGAAGCTTTTGCTCCAATATCACCAAGTCCTAAAACTGCGGTGCCGTCTGAAACTACAGCAACTAAGTTGCCTTTTGCTGTATAATCGTATACTGTATCAGGATCTTTGTGAATTTCTTTACAAGGTTCTGCAACACCCGGTGTGTAAGCAAGACTTAGGTCTTCTTTGTTATTAACCGGAACTTTACTTATTACCTCAACTTTCCCCTTATTATCCTTATGGAGTTTTAGGGCATCTTCTCTTACAGACATACTGGATATTCCTCCTTCAAATTTTTTTATATTTGTCACGGCCTGTAGCATAAAGGTCATTGCCGTTACGGTCTATTACCACGGTCAGAGGAAAATTTTCAACTTTTAATTTATAAATGGCTTCAGGGCCAAGATCGGGAAAAGCTACAACTTCGGCTTCACGTATACACTGTGCAAGCAGCGCTCCGGCTCCGCCAATGGCTGCAAAATATACTGCACCATGCTTAACCATGGAATCTTTTACGGCCTGGGACCTAAGGCCTTTGCCTATCATACCTTTAAGACCGTATTCAAGCAGAATTGGGGCATAAGCGTCCATCCGTCCGCTTGTTGTAGGTCCTGCAGAACCTATTACCGCTCCGGGTTTTGCAGGGCAAGGTCCAACATAGTATATAACCTGACCTTTAAGGTCAACGGGAAGTTCCTCGTTCCGGTTCAGCATCTCTACCAGACGTTTATGAGCTGAATCCCGCCCAGTATATATGATACCGTTTAATAGCACCCTATCTCCGGACTTTAATTCGTTTATTATATCCTCAGTCAAAGGAGAAGATATTGTTTTTGCCAAAGCTTTACACCTCCTGGATTATATTTCGACTTCCATGTGTCTTGCTACATGGCATTGAATATTGATAGCTACCGGCATACTTGCAATGTGAGCGGGAAAAGTTTCTATATTAACGGCTAGGGCGGTTGTTGTACCACCGAATCCCTGAGGGCCGATACCTAATTTATTAATTTCTTCTAAAAGCTCTTTTTCCAGTGCAGCCACTTCAGGCTGAGGATGGTGCTCGCCTAAAGGCCTTAACAAAGCTTTTTTTGCAATTAAAGTGGTCATGTCAATTGTGCCGCCGACGCCAACACCTACTACAATAGGAGGACATGGGTTGGAGCCTGCCTTATCGACGGTTTCTATAACGAAATTTTTTATACCTTCAACCCCATCTGCAGGTTTTAACATACGTAAAGCGCTCATGTTTTCACTTCCGCCACCCTTAGGTGCTATGGTTATGGTTAGTTTGTCGCCGGGAACAATTTCAGTGTGTATGATAGCGGGAGTATTGTCCTTTGTATTTACTCTTTTTAAAAAAGGATCTGTGACTATGGATTTTCGCAGATATCCGTTTGTATATCCTCTTCTGACACCTTCATTAATAGCATCATTAAGATTTCCGCCTACAATCTGGACATCCTGTCCCAGTTTCAGAAAAAACACGGCAAATCCTGTATCCTGGCATATTGGAATATATTCTTCTTTTGCGATTTCGGTATTTTTAATGATATCCTTGATGATTTCACGACCTAAAGGGGAAGCTTCATCTTCTAAAGCCTTATCCAGTGCAATTCTTACATCCTGAGGCAATTCAATATTAGACCGGATACAAAGACTTTCTACAGCCGAAATAATTTGTTCCACTTGGATTTTTCTCACATACTACACTCCTTTCAACAGTTATAAATTTGCCAAAACCAAATATATTCCTGCTTGATACAAAATTGTTGCCCCCACTTAGCAGCAGGGGCATTAGTATTATTCAGGAATATGCATGTCCGGTTGGCCAGGTTCGCTCTGTACTGCTTCCGGATAGTATTTTTTAACCATTTCTACAACTATAGAAGCCTGTCTTGCCATATCAATTCCGTTTTGAGGTGTAGTTAACTGGCCGTGACCGGAAACACATGAGTTACCAGTCTTCAGATATACCGGTGCAGCAACTCTTACCATTTCGGGAGCTTCATACACACGTATAAAACCACCTGATCCCGGAGGATTATCTGTATGAAGATCTAGCGGTACTTCAACGGCTTGTCTTAACGCTGCTAGCATAGGAAGGCTCAGATCTCTGACGGGGTTTATTGAGTTGGCGCCTAGTTTTTCTAACAGTTTAAAGCTAGCGGGGTTTCCTTGACCATTGTGTGCTGAGTTTTTAAATTTCATATTTGCAGGAAGCTCTCCGGCTTTTCTCATCTCATCAAGAACCCAAAGCAAACCTTCGTCATAAACAAGTGCTCCACGAATACCAAGGTCTGCAATACGTTTTACATCTTCAATCGCTCTTACAATTTGTTCTTGGCCTCTCAATCTATAGGCGATTACTCTGCCCTGCTCACTCATACGTGTAGCACTGGTATCATAAGCTGCCCTGGGGCCGATGGATACATTAAGAGCAACACCATAATGTTTACAGATGGCGGCATATTCTTTCAATTCTTCCACTGTATGACGGAAGCAGCCATATGTTTCGTCAATACGGTTAATTGTTATGCCGATTCTTTCAGCTTCTTCTAAAAGCGCTTTACATGCTGCTGCAGTATTAATTGTTGGAACCTCAATACGGAAATGTGCTCCATCAGGGAACCTTTTGTCAGATGTGGGTAAATCAAAAGCGTCGCCGGCAGGTAAGCCCAACTTTACTAAAGCCTGTCTTGTCTTGTCAAACATTTTATGGATCCTCCTCAAATTATTTTTTTTATTATAATCCAGATATCAGACATGGTGAGAGCCCATTGAACCAGATTAACTCCCACAGCAATTGGTAAAAGCTGCCCTCCTTTCGGTACGGAGTTAAGTATGAATTTATCTCACCAGTATCCACTGGATTATTTTCAATAGGTAGAAAGTATATCGATTTTTGCTGCTCTTTAAATATTCAAACAAATCCTGCTGCAATTGTCCTGTTAATAAGATTAAGTATTTGTTTTACTCACAAATATTAAGAAGCAAGTTTTGTACCAACATTTATATTTCATTGAAATGTTTGTTACATTTATCAATAGAGGCCTTTTGAAAAACTTAATTGTTAAATTTTAAACTTGGCGGTATTTCATTTTGCAAGAAACATCTCATCATGAAATGAGAGAAATCTTAAGAAATGATAACTAAATCGATGTGGTAGTGATGACGATAGTTAAAGTATCAAATTGCAAATGTGAAATGTTTACGATATGAATGAAAAAGACAACAAAAAATTTTAAGATTATAAATATAAAAGAGAAATCACTAAGTATAAAAATAATTGTTGACAACTTATTATAACTTGTATATACTAGAACCATAACTTGTATATACATATCAATATATGTACTTTAGTTACTATCATAAAAAAATTATAAGTTGTACAAAATAATTCAAGGGGGTTCAAACATGACAGATTGGACACATTTAACAGAAGCCGTTGGAGAGCTTAATGAAGAAGAGGTTTTAAAAATATTGGAAGAATTCATTGCATCAAATCCAACGGAAGAAGAAGCTCAAAAAGTGGTTTCAGCATGCCAAAGCGGAATGAACATTGTGGGAGAGAGATTTGAAGCAGGTGAGTACTTTGTTGGGGATCTAATCTTTGCCGGAGAGTTATTAAATGAAGCCATCGGAACATTAAAACCGGTAATTGGCAGTGCCAGTGATAAAAAAGTCGGATCAATTGTGCTGGGAACAGTTCACGGTGATCTGCACGACATTGGCAAAAACATATTCCGTAGTATGGCAGAAGCTGCAGGTTTTGAAGTGCATGATTTAGGAATAGACCAACCGGTAGAAGCCTTTGTGGACAAGGTAAAGCAAGTAAAACCCCAGATAGTAGGCATGAGCGGAGTTTTAACACTAGCCCTTGAAGCAATGAAAGAAACAATAGACGGACTTAATGCAGAAGGACTTAGAAATAATGTAAAAATAATAATAGGAGGAAACCCGGTAACAAAAGAAGTTTGTGAACATGTGGGTGCCGATGCCTGGACTACCAATGCCGCCGAAGGTGTTAAAATATGTCAAGGGTGGGTGAACTAGAGTGGCTGACGTAAAAGCATTGCAGCAGGAAAGGATTAGCATTTATCACGATGTTTTTGACAATAAAATCCCTAAGAGAGTTCCGGTTAATTTATCTTTTGCCCTTGAAGTAGTAGCACAGTATGGCAAACTGAATTTGGTAGAAGCTCAGTGGAATCCTGAAATTTTGGAAGAAGCAGCTGACAAAATGTGTAGGAAAGTATACTCCGATGTATGTGTTTTTTCGGGAACTTTTAGATTTCCTTCTTTTTATCAAGCATTGAAATCTCGGTCTTTTGTTATGTCTTCAATTGGATTTATTCAGCACCCCGAAGTAATAGGAATGCTTCCTGAAGATTATGATTATCTTATTGAAAAGCCTTATGACTGTATACTTGAAAGAGTAATACCCAGACAGTATGAAGCCTTTGATTTAGATGATCCCATAAATACTGTAATTAATTTTACAAAGAGTATGTTGGCATATAACAACGATTTCATGCAAGCAGGAATGATTATCGGAAAAATGACTGAAAAACACGGCTATTACCCGGGTTCACTATTTAGCGGTGGATTTACAGAAGCGCCTTTTGATCTCCTGGCTGATCAACTGAGAAGCTTTAAAGGCATAAGCATGGATATTAGAAGAATGCCTGATAAAGTGGCTGCAGCATGTGAAGCACTTTATCCGATAGCATTTAAAAAAGGCTTACCGGCAAAACCGTCAAAATATGCACCAGTATTCATACCATTGCATATGCCCACATTTATGAGGGAAAAGGATTTTGAAAAGCTTTTCTGGCCCACCTTTAAACGAATGGTTGAAGAGTATGCATCCATGGGAGTTCACTGTAATCTATTCTGTGAAGATGATTGGACACGATATCTTGACTACCTGTATGATTTACCTACAGATACGGTTTTGATGTTTGAATACGGTGATCCAAAACTCATTAAAGAAAAACTCGGCAAAAAACATATAATTACCGGCTTATATCCTATTATGAACCTAAAGACGAAACCTACGGAGGAATGTGTGGATGAAGCCAAGAGATATATTGATATTCTAGCACCTGGCGGCAAATACATATTTGGGTTTGATAAGAACCCCTTGTTACTGGATGATATTAATTTAGAATCCTATTGTGCAGTGGCTGAAACCGTCAGAGACTATGGTGTTTACAGTAATCCGGGCGAGACAGCCGGTATGGAGTTTAATAAAGAAGATTATAAAGTAGAACCCTCAAGAAAATTCGAAAGTAAATATTATAAAACATGGGATCAGTACAAGGCTTTAAACCCCGAAGTATCGGATTTTGGAAGTCCAAAACTGCAGGGGCTTGAGGAAGCAGTATTTCAATATATCATGTATCTAATGATGTAACTATTCTGCATGGTCTTGGTTTTAGTATCAACATTTTAAAGGTATGCCGTGTCAAACGGTGTACCTTTAATTTTTGTCAAAACAAAATAACGTAGTGTAGTCGATCTAGGGCTCGCTGGATTTTAAATTCCGGTACAATTGACTAATGTAAAAAGTGGCGCAAATAACTGAAAATTGGAAAACGACAAATTAGAGCAAGGAGCCTGAATGTATATGATAATTTACATGAACTAGAAAATATCTTAAGAAGGCGGCTCGCTAAGATATTAATATTCTCGAACATTTTCGTGAATTATTGATGAAGCCAGAGATAGTTTAAAGTAATTTTCAAATAAGCAAATAAGAATAATAAATCCGAAAGTACTTGACAATTCTGTCTACCTGTTATATACTTGCCCTAGGACATGTATATACAACGGATTATTAAAAGTGTTGGGAGGTGAGGAAAGAAAGGTAACCATCCAACAATATTTCAATTATCAGAAGATTATAAAATAAATCAAAGGGGGAAGGTAAAGTGCACGAAGAACTTTTCAACAAAATAGTAGATATGGATGAAGAAGGATCAATCAAACTGGCAAAAGAGTATTTAGACGGCGGTGGTGACGCTCAAAAGTTACTTAATGTGTGCAGAGACGCCATGGGTGTCATAGGCGACAAGTTTGAAAAAGGCGAATATTTTCTTTCCGAGCTGCTTCTCGGGGGAGAAATATTTTCAAGCATTATGGAATTTACCTTACCTTTACTTAAAGAAGGAGACATTGCAAAGCTTGGCAAAATCGTGCTCGGCACCGTAAAAGATGATATCCACAACATAGGAAAAGATATCTTCAAGGCATTCGTAGAAGCGGCAGGTTTTGAAGTAGTGGATATAGGTGTAGATGTACCTGAAGAAAAGTTTGTGGAAGCGGTAAAAGAGCATAAACCGGACATAGTTGGTATGTCCTGTCTAATAACTGCAGGCATAAGCTCAATGAAAAATACTGTAGAAGCGTTAAAAGAAGCCGGATTAAAAGACTTTAAGATAATAATCGGTGGAGGAAGAGTAGATGAAGAAGTAAAGGAGCTTGCAGGTGCAGACGCCTGGGCAGATGACGCTGCCAGAGGAGTTAGACTTTGCAAGGAATTATTAGGAGTGGAGGGGTAATGGATATGACCACAAAGAATCCACAGGAACTTGCTAAGGAGAGACGCGCGCGCTTACAGGCAGCTATCAACCTTGAAGAACCAGACAGAGTCCCTTTTTGTGGGGTTGGTGGAGACATAATACCGGCCTATGCGGGTATAACCCAGAAGGAATTTAACTTTGATTACGACAAAGCTGAAAAAGCCCTTGAAAAATTTCTTAAAGACTTTCCTTGTGATTGGCCCTTTGCCGCGGGAGTTACAGGATTAGACGGCCGCATATTAAGTGTGGCTTTTGCGGAATATCCGGATTTAGCTTTGTCTAGTACGTTTGTTTCGGGTCCTATGCATAAAACATTAGGCGATAAATATTATAGATTCCCAGGCATGGAAACCGATGAAAATGCTTCTCCTCAGTTTCTGGGAGGCACTTTCATGGAACCGGATGAGTATGATGATCTAATCGAAGACCCTGTTGGGTTTGTGTTAGAAACAATACTTCCAAGAGCATGCACTAATTTAGATACTCCCCGTCAAGCCATGACAACAATGGTAAGATTAGGGATGGATTTCAGTCAATTTTATGCCAGTGCCGCTAAAGTTGGCATGGCTTCAGCTCAGTTAGGGTACCCGTCCTTAGCTATAGGCGGAGCTTATGCTCCACTGGATATTATTGGGGACTTTTTAAGGGGAATCAGCAATACCGTATTGGATCTCCGGAGATACCCCGACAAAGTTAAAAAAGCCACTGAAGCACTAACCGAAGTCATTATTAAATATGCACTAGCCTTTAAAGCTATAGGAGCTGAATTGGCATTTATCCCACTACATTTAAATGAATACTTATCACCGAAGCTCTATAAAGAATTTTACTGGCCCACTCTGAAAGAAGTCATTTTGACATTATTAGATGAGGGTATAAAATCACTTGTATTCTTTGAAGGGCATCATGAACCGCATTTGGAAACCATCCTTGAGCTACCCAAGGGATGGGGTATTGCTTATTTCGAAAAAACTGATGTTGTTAAAGCCAAAGAGATTTTAAAAGACCACTCATGCGTTATGGGAGGTCTTCCCATAACTTTATTGGTGGGAGGTACCCCAGCGTCGATTGATGAATATATTAAGAATTTATTTGAAAAAGTAAAACCCGGAGGAGGATTTATTCTTGCACCAAGTGTAGGAACCGCTCCTCGTGAAACACCGTTAGAGAACCTTACAGCCCTAATTGAAGCAGTAGAAAAATACGGTTAAATTATATAATTCGGGCATTGAGGCCGATACAAGAATAAAAAGAAGGCGCGGTCTATGAAAAAGGAAGTGGGGATGATAAGAGAGGTTTATCCCCACTCTTCCTTTTTTCTGCTAAAGTTTTATCCTTGGCACACGTAGATTGAACATAATTTGGAACAAACTTGTTAATTTAAGGATAAAGTTCATGGACTGTTTATGTTTTGTGTTTCAGATACTCATAAAAATATTAGCAACGGTTTTAAAACCAGCACATTTTATAAGTTACAAGTACCAATTTATCAATTTTCCCCCTTGGTTTAATTGGTTATAATTTCATAAATTTATATGGAATTTGATTCAGTTTTGTTAAGAACCGAGTTTATGGTATATTATTATAAACTGAAATTTTTAAAAAATATTTGTTAATATAGGTGGTGCTTATATGAAAAAAAACAAGTATAAAGTCGCCATACTTCCCAACAATCTTGAAATTTTAGTAGACGAAAACACTTCTTTAAAAGAGATCTTTACTGAAAACGGTGTAAACTTTGAATTTCCCTGTGGTGGAATGGGAGTTTGCAAACAATGTAAGGTTAAAATCATCAAAAAAAACGGTCAAGAAATAGAAAGGCTTGCCTGTAGATATAAGGTAAAAGAGGATTTGACCGTTGAAATTCCGGTT
>DUNY01000260.1 GCA_012839145.1 Thermoanaerobacterales bacterium | reverse complement strand
TACTTTCATTACTTATTATTATATATTTTTTAAGGCTAAATATCAATTCCTCCGATAATTCTTAATTACACAACATCACCTTTTCTCCCATATGGTGGCTGCCAATACAGTCATATCATCCCTGATATTGTTTTTTTCTTTTGCCTTTTTTAAAATCTTTTCGGCCATCTCTTGCGGATTAGCTGTTTTCGTTTCAAGCAAAAACCTTCGCAGCATTTCCTCTCCGTTTTCGCCTTTTGAAAAAGCATCTATAACTCCATCAGTTACCATAATAACCATATCACCGGATCTAACTGTTTTTTCAGTAATCTTTGGTGAAATTTCATCAATTATACCAACAGGCAGACTTCCACCTTCGATTATCTCTATCCTTTTACTGCGTTTTATAAATCCAACCGGTGCACCGGCTTTAATAAATCTTATCTTTCCGCTGGCTGTATCAATGAGCGCAACATCTATTGTGGAAAAGCCTTCATCGGAGTTAGTAGCGTTCATGGCTGAATTGGTCACTTTTAAGGCCATTTCCTGGTTGTATCCGGCTTCCAGCATCCGCTCCAACATAGTCAGCGTTTTTTCGCTGTGGCGGGCGGCGTTTTTTCCTACTCCCATACCGTCACATAAAGCCAGCATATATCTACCTTCTTTAAATTCCATAAAGGAGAAACTGTCTCCGGATACATTCTGACCTTCCTTTGTCACTCCCGCTGCCCCCACAGACACCTCCAACGTCCCTTTAGATGTGATCTTTAGACGGCAACTGACATTCCCACTCTTTAAGGGGCAATCAATGACTTTGGTGCTAATCTTTCTTCCTAGCACATCATATACAGCCAAGGGAATAATCATATCACATTGTCTATCGTTTATACATGGTGATTTTACTATGTTCACATAAAATCTGCGGTCATTGTAATCGGTATATATTCTATCAACACTCACTCCCAACTGAGAGAGTTTTTCTGAAAGCTCCCCGTCGATATTTCTGTCATAGGTTTCTTCCCATGCACCTTCAGCCAGTGCTTTTACCATGTCTGCAGTTTTAGCAAAATTCTCCTGAATTAATTCCTGATTGCATTTTATAATATTATCCATCTGATACTTTGTTTTGAAAAGATTGCTCTTCTCTTTCACTATCTTCTTAATCTCTTCAGCTTGATTACAACGGGATCTAAACAAAAATGGAAGTTCACTTTTGTGATATAACCCTTCATGATGCTTGATTAAAGTATAAAACGCCCCCATTGTTCGTTTAAGTTCTTTTTCCCAGCATATTCTTCGCATTCCGCAATCGGAGCAAATCGTCAGCTGTGCCTCCCTGCAAACAGAATCAAGATACTTGGCAGGGAGTACCCGCTCTTCATTTTTTATTAATGGTTCTTTAAATGCACCACTTAGATCATTAAGCAGTGAAGCTAATTCATGGAGCCGATCTCTTGCTAGCTCTTCGAGATTGTAGATTTGTATTTGATTGTCACCATAGCTGTTGCTAAAATATAACTGCATCATTCTTATGGTTTTTTGCGGTAACAGTAAAAATATAGTAAAAGATGTCACTAAAACCTGCGGTGATATTATGACCTCTCCCATGGAATTTACGTAAAAATTGTATAATAAATATCCCAATGAGAAGCCTGTTATCACTCCGATTTTCCCAAGTTTGTTAAAGGATCCGGATACAAGGCCGGAAAATGCCATTATGGCTGTTGACCAAGGTGACAAGCTAAAGGAAAAACCGGTTATCCCTATGATGATGCCCGTTGCCGCTCCGGCTCCGGGACCGTCCACCAACGCTAAGGATAAAACGGAAAAAACACCCAACACATCTCGGACATTCATACCTAACCATATAAAATTCCGGGCAATTGAAAGAATAACTCCTGCCAAAACAGCCATACATATGTTTCTTTCCGCGGCCTGTATCGGTTCTTTAAAAATCCTTGGCATGCCTCCTGCAATAATGAATGTCATAATAGATGCCATGCCTGATTCTATCAAGAGGAGAAATATATCATAGGGTGATAGTCCGCGAGTCATTAAAAATATTAGACCTGCCAGCACATTTGAAAAAAATATCGTCAAACCAAACCGAAACTCATTTTGTCGATTAATTCTAGTTAATAAGTTACAAATTAACAAAAAGATGCCCATTGCACCCAAATAACGTAAGGAAACAATACTTCTCATTGCCGTTAAAGTGCCCAGAAAAGAAAAAATCCCGGCCACTATATAATCTCTTCGATACAGAAAGTTTGCCGCCATGAAAGAAAGAGCGAAGGGATAAAGTCCATTTATTGAAGCCATCCCGAAAAGATAAGCAAAAATGCTTATCTGTATAGCTTCTTTAGTCACAGGCATTGAGGGCAGTGGTAAAAAGGATATACTCCGGGATTTAGAGTTTTTATGTTCTGAATAACTATGCCACTTCAGCTGTGCTCGGTTAATCAAGTTTGTCCACCTTCCTTGATGTTTTTGGTAGGTTATATTATATCGAAGGGGACGTGTAAATATTGTCACTATAACGAAACTTGATTACAAAATTATG
>DUNY01000136.1 GCA_012839145.1 Thermoanaerobacterales bacterium | reverse complement strand
CCTTAACCATTCTTTCGATCTCGTCTTCCTTTAAGCCGGAAGAGGATGTAATGGTTATCTTTTGCTCCTTTCCAGTCCCTAAATCTTTTGCAGTTACATTTACAATTCCGTTTACGTCTATATCAAAAGTGACTTGAATCTGAGGTACTCCCCTGGGAGCCGGTGGAATCCCTGTAAGTTGGAATCTGCCAAGGGTAATATTGTCAGCAGCCATAGGACGCTCACCCTGAAGTACGTGAATGTCCACCGCTGTTTGACCATCAGCCGCTGTCGTAAATATCTGGCTCTTTGATGTGGGAATAGTGGTATTTCTCTCAATTAGCCTTGTGCAAACTCCACCCAATGTTTCGATACCTAAAGACAATGGTGTCACATCTAGTAGCACTACATCGTGGACTTCTCCGGCTAGTACTCCAGCCTGGATAGCAGCTCCAAGTGCTACAACTTCATCGGGATTGACGCCCTTATGAGGTTCCTTACCGATAAATTTCTTTATTGCATCTTGAACTGCAGGAATACGAGTAGAACCACCTACCAGTATAACCTTATCTATCTCTTGAGGCTGTAAGCCTGCATCTGACAACGCTCGCTCAGTGGGCCCCATAGTTGCTTCAATCAAATCTTGTGTCAGTTCTTCGAATTTTGCCCTGGTCAGTGTCATATCGAGATGCTTAGGTCCACTGGCATCAGCGGTAATAAATGGCAAGTTCATATTTGTTGTCATCATACTTGACAGTTCTATCTTTGCCTTTTCAGCTGCCTCCCTAAGTCTTTGAAGTGCCATCTTGTCTTTACGAAGATCTATACCGTTTTCTTTTTTAAATTCATCAGCTACATAGTCGACAATACGCTGGTCAAAGTCATCTCCCCCCAGTCGATTATTGCCGCTGGTAGCCTTTACTTCAAAAACTCCATCGCCCAATTCAAGTATGGATACGTCAAAAGTTCCGCCTCCCAAGTCAAAAACAAGAACCGTATGGTCATCACCTTTGTCGAGACCGTAAGCTAAAGCGGAAGCAGTAGGTTCGTTTATTATCCTAAGCACTTCAAGACCAGCTATTGTTCCTGCATCCTTAGTGGCTTGCCTCTGGCTGTCGGAAAAATAAGCGGGTACTGTTATTACAGCTTTAGTTATTTTTTCCCCTAAAAAGCTTTCTGCATCTTGCTTCAGCTTCTGCAAAATCATAGCAGAAATTTCCTGTGGTGTAAATGTCTTATCATCAATATTAACTTTGTGGTCGGTACCCATGTACCTCTTTACGGACTGTATGGTTTTTTCGGGATTAGTTACAGCCTGTCGCTTTGCAAGCTGCCCAACCAAACGCTCCCCTTCTTTGGTAAAAGCTACCACCGAAGGAGTAAGTCTGGACCCTTCTGCATTATTTATAATGGCAGGCTGACCGCCCTCCATATATGAAACTACAGAATTTGTTGTACCAAGGTCAATACCTATTACTTTACTCATGCAAAATCACCTCTGTTAATTTTTAGCAACTTTAACCATGCTTGGTCTGATAACTTTTGAATGATACGTATAACCTTTTAGCATTACTTCTGCAACTGTGTCAGGCTTATATTCCTGGTTTTCAACTATCATGACAGCATCATGGTAGCTGGGATCAAAAGGTTTTCCCAGTGCTTCGATTTCTTTTATTTCATGCTTTTTCAATATCTCTATAAGTTGTTGATAAATCAGTTCAACCCCTTTGTATAGGCTGTCATTCTTTTCTTCAACTGCATCCAAGGCTCTCTCCAAATTGTCTATTACAGGCAAAATATCTTTTACTAACTGCTCACCGGCATAAAGATGAATATCCTGAATGTCCCTCTGAATCCTCTTTCTGTAATTATCAAAGTCTGCCTGTGCCCTGAGCCATCGATTTTTGTATTCATCAATTTCCTTTTGCATTTCTTCTATAGTTTTCTTCAAATCACCCTGTTTTTCCTTTGCATCATCATTTTGTTTAAGAATACTTTCTTCTGGTTCAGCGTTTATTGCTTGTTCCGATTTGTCACCGCAATTGCACTCATGATTCTTAAGTTTTTCACTATTAATGTGGTTTTGCTCACAAGAGAGGTCTTCCCCTGGCTTTGTACTCAATGGTTAATATCCCCTTTCATTTTAAAAATCCATTTCATTGATTCCCATGGTTGGTTCTTGAGCGGTTTTTTGACCGGTAGAAACGTCATCACGCTTTTTTATTATGGTGTTTATTCTCAAAATGGCTTCGGACACTTCTCCTGCAGCTTTTAATGCATAAGATTTTACCCTAGCCGGATCCAATACTCCAAGTTCCACCATGTCGGCCAGTTGACCGCTATCACAGTTTATGCCGATTGAACTAACTTTGTTTTCCGTCTGAGTGTATATAACTTCTTCGACTTTTTCCAGAGGATTGTAACCTGAATTATATACTATCTGAGCCAAAGGCCTTTTCAAAGCTGATATGACACAATCTATGCCATAAGCAGCCATACCTTTGATTTTATTTCTTTCTTTTTCTAGAGCACGGGACATGGCAATTTCAACAGCCCCTCCTCCCGGAACCATGCCGTAAAGGACGGCAGCTTGTAGAGAAGATGCAGCATCTTTTGCAATACGCTCCCGCTCACCTGCTATTTCCTCGGTAGCCGCACCCACCATAACTGTCGCCATGGGAGTGCCTTTGCCACCAACAATTCTAAGCTGTTTCAACCTTTCATCCTCGTAAACCCTGTCAGCTTGACCGATGTAGCTTTGTATTTCTTCTACCGATTTCTTAAGACCTAGCCTTTTCATAATACGAGCTCCAGTATGTTCACAAATTTTTTCCATATCTTTTCGGGATACTCTTTCCAAGGCTATAATACCGGCATCCGTTAATACCTCCTCAGCTTCATTGTTAATGCTTTTATCGACTAAAACCAGATTGACTTTTAACTCGATAATTTTTTTGAGGTTTTCCTTAAATTCTTCTTTCAACTCAAGATAGCGGGCAAAGCCCGCTTCGGTTCTTAACGCCTCAGGGGCAACTTCTTCAGGCTCCAATGCATCATCTATCAATAAGACCCTAGGGTTTTGGAACTCCTGGGGCATTTGACTGTTCATTTTTTCCTTATCTATAATCAAGCCGAGAAACACCTCGTTTTTAGCCCCGGCTCTCGACATTATAATGTCCTTTAATTTGTAATTTTTGTCTTTGAGCTTCTCTTTACCAACCAGTTTTGCAGCTTCAGTGACCAATTCAGCTATATCTCGGTTTTCTCTCCCGGCTATTAAGGCAATATTTTTAAGATTAGGATCATCGATATCTTTGACAAGAATTATCTTGGATTCCAAAGTTTCTCGAGCTTTGTTTATGCCAATTTTTATACCTTCTATAACCCTGGCAACCGGTACCCCTTTTAATATTTGCCCCACTCCTTCCGATACCATGGTTCCTGCCATTAGAGTAGCAGTAGTGGTGCCATCACCTACTTCTTCCTGCTGAGCCTTGGCTATATTAATAAGTATTTTTGCAGCAGGGTGATTTACATCCATTTGCTTTAATATAGTGACTCCATCATTAGTTATTGTCACTTCTCCGAAACGGTCCACCAGCATAATATCGAGCCCTTTGGGTCCAATAGTACCTTCAACGGCCGATGCAACAGCTCTTATTGCATTTGAATTCGTTATCAAAGCTGCCAGTTTTTCATCAACTTCTTGTGTGTTTTCTTTAAAAGACAATATTAATACCTCCTCTTTAAATTAGAGCATTGTCGATACAGTTTTTATCAAATAATCCGTCACCTGTTCAAGTATAGATATAACTCTGGAATACTCCATGCGGGTCGGTCCCATAATTCCAAATACTCCAAGGTCTTTTCCATCTATAAAAATGCTTGAAGTCACTATACTCAGATCTTGCAGTTCTGTCAAAGGGTTCTCGTTTCCGATGGTTACTGTTATGGCATTTGGTTTGGATGAAGATTTCAGTGCCTTTATAATCAATTCATGCTGTTCCAACAGGGAAAAAAAGTTTTTTGCTTTTTCCACATCCTGGAATTCCGGGTAATCCAACATTTTAGAGCTGCCTGTGGAAATAACGGGAGTATTATCCTGGGAATCACCGAGATTCTCTAATAATATTTCCAATAATATGTTCAGTATTTCATCATACTCGATCATTTCATCTTTTATGGCATCCATTATGTCATTTGTTATTTCCGAAAGAGTTTTTCCAGCAAGGTTTGAATTTAATATATTGGATATTCTTAGTAGATCCGAGTCGTTAATATTTTGAGGTATATCTATAATATGATGACCTACTGTTCCGTAATTTGTAACCGTTAACAATAAACCCCTGTTTTCATCTATACGATTTACATGAATGTGTTTTAACCGGCTTGTTTCCAATTGAGGCCCCATGGTTATGGTTGTATAACTGGTAAGTTTTGATATGACCCTGGCTGCTTCTTTCACCAATTGCTCCAATTCGTTTATACGTCTATTGAATATACGGTGGATCAATGTGTGATCGCGTTCATCAAGTCTTTTAACCGGCATTAAAAAGTCAACATAAAATCGATAGCCTTTATGGGAAGGCACTCGTCCTGCAGAGGTATGTGGTTGGGACAAATAACCTAATTCCTCTAGATCTGCCATCTCATTTCTTATAGTCGCCGGGCTTATACCTATGCGATATTTCCGAGCTATGGTCCTGGAACCGATGGGTTCAGCAGTTGCAATATAATCATTGATTACCGCCGCTAGTATTTTTATTTTCCTTTCATCTAGCATCATATTAAACACCTCTTTTTAGCACTCTCGTTCTTAGAGTGCTAAATCTACTTTAAAAAATATCACTAAGGGTATTTTTTGTCAAGAATCTAAGGCAAGAATTCCGCAAATACTGCATTGGCAAAATCGAGTCCCTGAGCGGTTAATCTAAGTTTTTGCCGATTTTCTTCTAAAAGCCCTTGTTCTTTTAGTTTTACTATCGCTTTTCCGTAAACTTGGGTAATTTCTCGACCAAACCGTTGATAAAAGTGTTTTTTATCCAATCCTTCCAGCAGTCTCAAGCCTAAAAAGCAATATTCTGCTTGTTGCTCCTCGGCAGAAATAGGTTCAATGTGAGCAACGGCATTAGCCGACTTCGTGATAGATTTTATATAGACAGGAATGGAAGAATGATTATAAAACCTTTCATTGTTTAAAAAAGAGTGGGCCCCTGCACCTATTCCTAAATAATCTTTGTAAGTCCAGTAAACCATATTATGCTTTGATTCCCGTCCGTAAACTGCAAAATTTGATATTTCATAGTGGTTGTAACCTTGACGGGTAAAAGCATCGATAGCTTCATAGTACATGGCTCGCTCATCTTCCTCGGAGGGGAGGGGCAGCTCTCCTTTCTCCTGCCACCGGTAAAATTCGGTACCTTCTTCCACAGATAAAGCATAACAAGAAATATGTTCAGGTGAGAGACTTAAAATTCGTCTTATGGTATGTTTAAAATCCTCAACCTTCTGATATGGAAGACCAAAAATCAAATCTACATTGATGTTATCATATCCTACACTTCTGGCTGTATCAAAATTCTTTTCAAAATCCTCCACTGTATGAATTCTGCCCATGATTTTAAGCAAGCGGTTTTGGTAAGCCTGAAGGCCAATGCTGAGTCGATTGACTCCCATGGCCTTCAATAAAATCAATTTATCCCGGGTCAAGGTTCCGGGATTGGCTTCTATTGTAATTTCCGCATAGTGGGCTATATCTATACTTTCATAGAGGGTTTTAAAAAGAGAAACTAGTTGGTCGCAATTTAATATTGTAGGAGTCCCTCCACCGATATAGAGGGTTTTTACAGTGTAACCACACCCCTTTAAACTTGATATTTCTTTCTTCAATGCCAAAAGATAATCATATATGAATTCGACAGCTTCAAATGAGTTGAAATCACAGTAGTTGCATTTTTTTAAACAAAAAGGTATATGAATGTATAATCCTATGGTTTTCATGACTATTCCATCTTCAGAACCGCCATAAAAGCTTCTTGGGGCAGTTCCACATTGCCTATCTGACGCATTCGTTTTTTGCCTTCTTTTTGTTTTTCGAGCAATTTTTTCTTTCTTGTAATATCTCCCCCATAACATTTGGCAATTACGTTTTTTCTCAAAGCTTTTACTGTTTCCCTAGCAATAATTTTGCCTCCTATAGCTGCTTGAATGGGGACTTCGAACATATGCCTTGGTATTACATCTTTGAGTTTTTCCGTTATCTGACGGCCACGATTGTAAGCTTTATCTTTGTGCACAATAAATGAAAGTGCATCCACTACTTCTCCATTGAGTAAAATATCCAATTTCTGCATTTCAGATTTTTTATATCCGGTAAGTTCGTAATCCAGTGAAGCATAACCCCGTGTTCTGGACTTGAGCTGATCAAAAAGGTCATAAATGATTTCCGAAAGTGGCATATCATACCTCAAAATTACCCTTTTCTCATTGATGTACTCCATATCTTTCATGGTGCCGCGCTTTTCCTGACATAAATCCATGACGGTTCCTACATATTCTGTTGGCAGCATTATTGATGCTTCTACGTAAGGCTCTTCTATATATTCAATTTCGGCAGGATCTGGAAAATTAGTGGGGTTGTCCACTTCTATTTTTTGTCCGTCGGTCTTTTTTATCTTGTAAATAACACTGGGGGCTGTTGTTATTAGATTTAAGTTGTACTCCCGTTCCAAGCGCTCCTGCACCACATCCATGTGCAGCAGTCCCAAAAAACCGCAGCGAAATCCAAAGCCTAGTGCAGCAGAAGTTTCTGCTTCAAAAAACAACGAAGCATCACTGAGCTGTAATTTGCCCAAAGCTTCTTTCAGATTCTCGTATTCCTCGCCTTCGGCGGGGTACATACCGCAAAAAACCATTGGTACGGCTTTTTTGTATCCAGGCAAAGGCTCTTTGGCTGGTTTTTCGGCATCTGTTATAGTATCCCCCACTCTAGTGTCAATCACGTTTTTTATACTGGCTGCTACATATCCCACTTCACCGGCTTGAAGGTGATCTACAGGTTGCATGTCAGGATTGAACACACCTATTTCTGTTACTTCAAACATTTTGCCTGTAGACATCATTTTAATCATTTGCTTTGAACGGATTTTTCCATCTAATATTCGAACAAAGGCTATAGCACCTTTGTATGGGTCATATAGTGAGTCGAAGACTAGGGCACGCAAAGGTGATTCATGTAGACCCTCAGGTGGGGTAATGCGCTGCACAATAGCCTCCAGCACATCCTTAATACCTTGACCCATCTTAGCAGACGTCATAATCGCTTCTTCAGCGTCAAGACCGATAATTTCCTGGATTTCCCGTTTGGCCTCATCGGGTTCGGCACTTGGAAGATCTATTTTATTTATAATTGGTATTATTTCTAAATTACTCTCTAATGCAAGATAAGTGTTTGCCAAGGTTTGGGCCTCAATTCCCTGGCTGGCATCTACAACCAGCAAAGCACCTTCACAAGCTGCAAGACTTCTTGAAACTTCATAAGCAAAGTCCACATGGCCAGGTGTATCAATAAGGTTTAATAAGTATTCCTTGCCATCCTCAGCTTTATATACCATCCTAACAGCCTTAGCCTTGATGGTGATGCCCCTTTCCTTCTCTAAATCCATTTTATCAAGTATCTGATCTTCCATCTTTCGCTCGGAAATAGTACCAGTATACTCTATAAGCCTATCGGCCAGGGTGGATTTGCCATGATCAATGTGGGCAATAATGCAGAAATTCCTGATTCTCTCCCGGGGTATAGACATTGCTTTCCTCCTCTTTATACCTTAACTTCAAATTCAATTATACATATTGACCGATTTTTTATCAAGATTTGTACGTCTCTTTGGCATTACCCCGGCAGGAATAATAGAATCAAGCTTGATCTTCTTTCCATTGATATTAAGGTTTATAATGCCTTTACCTGCAAAAATATCCCCTATTTTATAATATTTTTGAAGCTTAATACTATTTCCTAGAACAATAACATTGTACACCCTGTCGCTAAGAATAACAAAATCAAAGCTTTTTGGTCTTATATCAAGGCCCATGATTGTATTCATTCCTTTTTCAGCTATTCGAATACCCAAGGAAAGAAAAATTACAAAAATAATAAGAATTGTTATAAGATCTTTATAAACCATCTTAATTCCTCTGTTTTATGTTTTTTAATACCAGTCGAATTTATTTTAGCCATTTCTTATTTTTTCATACAACCATTGACAATTCCTCTATTAAGTCGGCCAACACTTCTGCAAATACTTTGGCTGAATTTAGTGACTCTTCCATTGTATTACCATGACTCCCGATTTCCAGCAATATGGCTTTTTTGGATAAATGTTGATTAAATCGCTCACTTTTTAAGATAATGCCACGGGATATTCCCGGATAATATTCCTCTAATTTGTCATTTAGCAAATTGGCAAACCTGTAATTCTCCTTCCAATCAGGATGAGGAAAGGTTTTATCTGTGCCTACAACTAACATGAATCTGGAATATATAGTGCCATCAATATTAACAGTAGTTATTTCCCGGGATTTTTGAGGATCGGCTATGGGAGCATCTCTATGTAAATCAATAACTATTTTTATAGATGAATTTTGTTTTAGAATTTCTTCCACTGTTTTCAATGAATTGGCATAGGATGTCATATATGTTGGAATGTCATGAACCGTTTTGTTGTGCATTGTGGGTGTACTGAGCCCGTTTAATTCATTAGCTATTGCCTCTCCAATCTTAACAACGCTATAATTTATATCCTCTGTGTGATAAGTCTTGTCCCTTGGTTTGTAATTGTACTTTTCCGTTGGCATATAAGCTTCGGTTGTATGAGTATGATAAATAAGTACCAATGGGCCTGTAGATGCTGGTTCCAGTTTTTCAACCAAGGGTTCTTCCAGTTCGTTTAATTCCAGTTGTGGTAGGTTTTTTGAAGGTTCATGCTCATCTTCATAAATTGTTGGGTTTTGCAATGATAATTCCACACCCGGTGTCATTGTCATTTCAGTATTTATTAGGCTTATCAGGGGCAAATGCATATAAAAGTATGTCTCTGGATTTAAGATATCAATATTGGTTAGCATGCGAGAAAGAACACCTATTGAACTTCGAAGTTCTAGTAAAGGTTTTTTTTGTTTTATATTAGAGTTCAAGGTCGGTAAACTCATACACATTATTTTTTCAAACAAATTACTATCAATACGTTGCAAAAAACTTTTTTGATTCTCACGTTGAATGCCACTGCTCATAACTGTTACTGTTTTATGGTTTGTGTGGCTTTTTACGGATAGTATTGTAATGCTTGTAATTAATATGAAAACAATGATATGTAATATAAAGCTTTTTATCTTTATAATTTTAATTTTTATCAAAGCATATCACATCCTCTTCATAAGCATATTCAAATAAATAAAAAAAATGAAGCTAACTTTAGCTTCATTATTGAAGAAAGGTGCTTACTTCATCATATTGTATTCCAGGATGGAGTGCCAAGTTTAATCCACCGGCCAGGGTTTTTGCGGTATTATCAATTAAAGAGTCAATTTCTTTGGGTGTAACAACCAATTGACCCACAAAAGGCGACATGACTTCCCTAATGAGATTGTATTTTTCCTCTTTGTCAAGGTTTTCCAGGAGTTTGTAAAAATCACTGCCCGGTTTAGCTTGCCTAATAAATTGACCAATGAGCATGTCCAAAGTGTCATTGGCCATAGTTGCCGCATCTACAACGGTGGGCACGCCTATGGCAACCACTGGCACCCCCATATTTTGACGGGTTATACCCATACGCTTGTTTCCCACGCCCGATCCCGGATAAATACCGGTATCTGCAATTTGTATTGTAGTACTAATACGTTCCATGCTCCTAGATGCTAAAGCATCTATGGCAATAATAAAATCCGGTTTTACTTTTTCAACCAAGCCACGTATAATATCACCCGTCTCTATCCCCGTTATACCCAAGACTCCCGGGGCAAGTGCACATACCGGTCGTATACCCTTTTTCGTATTAAACTTTCCCGGCATATATTCTATCAAATGTCTTGTAACTATTAGTTTTTCTATAACTTTTGGGCCCAAAGAGTCAGGTGTGACGTTCCAGTTGCCCAGTCCTATAACAAGTATTGTTGCCTCTATAGGAATTTCAACCATTCTTTCAAGCTCATCAGCCATATTTTTGCTGACTTCTTCCGTAAGGGCCGGGTCCTTTTCCTTTAATCTGGGCACTTCCAAAGTTACATAATAACCTATGGGCTTGCCCATCGCTTTTGATCCTTCTTCGTCTTTAATTCTGACTCTACTAATTGTCATTTGTTCAGATTTTTCTGTATCTACTATTACCCCCGGAAGTTGCTTTTCTCCAACAAGTTCTCTTGCTTCTAATGCAAGATCAGTTCGTATGTTTATGCTTATGGCTCAATCACCTCCTTATCGAAGTTCAGTTGGCACAAAGGCATCAATTACACCTATAACTACCGATGCTAACAGTGCTCCCCACCAGGTAACACTCATAGCAGGCACTAAATACTGAGCAAAGTATATGACTACCGCTGCAGTAATAAAACCTACAATACCCCGACTTTGCGGTGAAACCTTATCTCCTAAAAGACTCTCAGCTATAAAACCTAAGATGGCTATAACTATGGCAGCAATTAGGGCTCCGGTAAATCCTGCCACCTTAAAGCCGGGAAGAATAAAACTTATTAACATTAAAACCAGAGCAGAGACGACAAACCTTATAATCATTCCTATCATTTAGTATACACCTCCATTTATTTTCATTATTATAGTAACCGCTAATTTTTTATAATATACGAGAAAGTAATTTTTTGTATCAATATTTATGACTTCCCTTGCATTTTAACCAATGAAGTGATAAAATATCCCTAGTATTTTAAGGGGGTGAACGGATTTTGGCAAATATTGCATCGGCGAAAAAGCGCGTACGCCAGGCTAGAAAGCGGACGCTTCAGAATAACAAGGTGAAGTCCCAAATAAGGTATTCGGTCAAGAAATTTCTCGAAGCCATCAATTCAGCTGATTCTGATAACATCCAAGCCAGTTTCAAGGAAGCCATAAAAATAATCGACAAAGCTGCATCAAAAGGAGTTATTCACAAAAATGCAGCAGCTCGTAAAAAATCAAGCCTGTATAAGAGGCTTTCAGAATTGAATACTGCAAGTTAAATTTGCGTAAGCCAAAGCTTACGCCTTTTTCTTTTTTTTGCCAGTGTAAATAAATCAATTTTAGTCAAACATATAAATAAGGTTTTCTATAAACCAAAAAATACCTGGAGGTGGTTGTTTTTGGATAAAGTAATACAACTGTCACAACAACTTCAGCAGGTACAACAAGACATTAGCTCCTTTAATCAGATTTTAAGTCAACTGACCAGCAAAACACAAAACAATTTGTCTCAATTGGCCGAGCTCTCTTCTACTGAATACAACACTGCAAACAAGCTCAAAAACCTTCAACAAGTTGAGCAAACAGCTCTGGAGCAGCTTAAAAACATGCAAAACTCCTGTAGTGGTATTTCCGGGCAACTGCAACAACTTACTTCAACAAGCCAGGATATATCAACACTTGTATCTCAGGCAGAATCTCAGAGAAAAAGCTATACTGGTCAATCTTGGCCACAATACACTTTAAGTCAATCCACATCCACCGGTAGCCCGCAAGCGAGGAACTCTGCCTACAATCAGGGATTTGGACAACACTCGACAAAAACGGTTGCTCCGGCAAATCCTAATCAAAATAATTACAGGACATCCGCTTATAACCAGGAATTCGGTCAGCATACAGTGCAGCCCGTTTCATCAGCAAAGGATCAGTTCAATCAATACAGAACCTCATCATATAATCAGGAGTTTGGACAGCACTCCACACAAACTATAACACCGGTCAAAAGTCAATACAATCAGTACAGAGCCTCTGCATACAATCAAGAATTCGGGCAGCACAAAGCACAACCGGTAGCATCGGCCAAGCAACAACAACCCACCAGGTAGAAAACAAAAAGGTCACCTTCTCCTTAATGGGAGAAGGTGACCGTATTTTAAAAAGATAAAGTTGTCACCAAGAGTTCCAGGCCAATTTTTTCTTGGATTTTTCCTTTTTTAACATCCATATCTACTTTTTGACATAGCTTTAAAGATTGTTTTAGTTCGACCAAAGTAAAATTCTTTGATTGTTTTATTGCTTTTCTCAATACAAAAGGGTGTAGACCGGACCTTTCTTTAATTTCTTGAAATGTGGATCCTTGCATGGTCTTTACTGTTATCAAATCCATCATGTGTTTTGATATCATGTATAATATAACTATGCCTTTTTCTCCCTGTTCCATTAAACGATTGATGATATTAACGGCTCCAATGGGATTTTTCACACCAATAAAATCCATCATTTCAAACACATTACCTTCCAGAGACTTGTAGAAAATGTCATGTAAATCTGTTTGCCGGATTTTTTGTTTCTCTCCTAAGAAAGCCGCAATCTTTTTTAGCTCATTATCGGTTTGATGCAAATCTACTGTGTATTCAGCTATAAAATATGCGGTCCTCAAGTCCACACTTTTACCATACATTTCAACTCTTTGCTGTATCCAATATGCCTTATTTTTTAAAGAAAGTGGCTTAAATTCACGAACTGTTCCTTTTGATTTAATCATTTTGAAGATTTTTTT
>DUNY01000335.1 GCA_012839145.1 Thermoanaerobacterales bacterium | reverse complement strand
ATAGACACAATTGATAAATTTTAATGATCATCTGCCTAGGATTTAACTCCAACGGGATTAGCTTTTATTTCATCCATAGTTTCATGGAAATCAGAGCCGAGATAATAAGGTGCCGGCTTTAGTTCCTTGCCTTCGGCCTTAGCTTTGATACCCTCCAGTATTTTCTTAGGAGTTGCCGGAATTTCATATATTCTAACTCCTACTGCATTGTAAATGGCATTTAGTATGGCTGCATGTGGGCTGCTCTGGTAGCCCTCTGAGGCTCCACTTGAACCGAATGGGCCATTTTTTCTTGGTGTTTCTACAAACTCAAACTCACAGTCATCCGGCATTTGATTGCATTGTACAGTCCCGCAACCTAACATTGTCAGATATTTCTTTTCAAAGTCAGAATAATCTTCTTGGATAGCAAATCCTATGCTGTGCATCAAACCGCCATATGCCTGGCCAAGGTTGGTGAGCTTGTTGCCTATTACCCCTATGTCAACTACAGATCGGGTCGCAATAACGTCAACCTTTCCTGTTTTTGTATCAACTTCTACCCTTGCTATACAAATATTGTGATTATGGGATTGCATTGGATCACCGACTCCGGTGTTGGGGTCAAGAGCCTTGTGTTCACCAACAGATGTCCATACACCCTTATATAATGTTGGAATTCCTTCTGCCACCATTTCATCATAGGTTCTGTAGGTTCCATCTTCCTTCCTCATAGCATCAAGCAACATTTTAGCAGCCACTCTGTGGGCATTTCCTGAAGCGATATGACTTCTGCTTCCTGATGAGCCACCATGTAACGGAGCTTTTCCGGTGTCATCCTTTACAAGTTTGACTTGATCCGGCGTAATTCCAAGAGGTTTCAAAGCCTCACAGACGAATGCAACTGACCCCATATCTGCACCTTGCCCAACATCCTGCCAGCAGTTATAGTCGGTTATAGTGCCGTCTGGATTCAGCTCTAACCACACTTCACATTTATCTGTATCGTTTCCTGCATGGAATCCTCCTAAGGCAATCCCTACTCCCCGTTTCTTATTTGGGTCATCTGCAGGTTGTTTAGCCCATTCAAGGGATTCCTGATAATAAGGTCTTATCTTATCCATCATCTCAACAACAGGATATACATGATAAGGCATACTGTTGTTTGTGGTGTCGCCGGGTCTTGCTGCATTTATATATCTGAATTCAAATGGATCTATTCCAGCCTTTTCTGCAAGCATATCAATCAGCTGCTCACTGAATGTGTATGCCTGTGGTGAGCCATATGCACGATAAGCTACTCCATAGGAGTTATTGCTATAGCCTCCTCTTACCAATCCGCGGATATTTGGTACATATAATCCATAGCCTGGAAATCTGATGGTTCTGATCTGAAGACTTCCACCTGTTTCAGGATATGCTCCATGTTCCAGTGCCACATCAAATTCTATGGCTGTCAATTTACCATCCTTATTACATGCAAATCTTGCGTTGGCGTAAGCAGGGGATCTCTTTCCTGTAAACAACTGATGCTCTGCGTAAGACATAGTAAGGGTTACAGGTCGTCCGTCAAGGGCTAATGTTGCTGCTGCCACTAGTGCAGGGGCATCTGTTGACATGGCAAGGCCAAAGGATCCTCCCGCAGCATTACAAATAATCCTAATTTTATCCTGAGGATAATCCAGTGCTTTGCTCAAAGGAGCGATTGATGAATGCAGAGACTGAGATTTCCATTGAATAGTCAAGACCCCTTCATCGTCAACATAGGCTTGCATTGCATGAGGCTCAAGAACTAGATGCGGCTGTCGTGAAGAGTAGAAACTGCCTTCAACAACATGGTCCGATTTTTCAATTATTTCTCTGGTATCTTCCCCTTTAAAAACCGGAACACGAACCCATTCATTTTCAGATTCTTCATGTATTCTGACTGCCCCGGGCAATACTGCCTCAAGATAGTTGGTCATGGCTGGAAGTGGTTCAATCTCAATCTTAACCTTCTTTGCTGCTTCTCGTGCATGTTCTCTTGTGTCTGCAGCTACTAATGCAACCACATCGCCTTTTCTATATATTTTTTTATCACATAATATAGGTCTTACTGGGAACCCGGCCGTGCTTCTGGGGTGGAAATTTGTCTTACAGATATTGTTATCTCCCTTTATATCCTTTGCCGTTATAACCTTCACAACTCCCGGCATTTTTTCGGCTTCGGAAAAATCAATATTCTTGATTATTCCATGAGCAATGTCGGGCATTACAACAGCCAGTTCAAGTGTACCTTTAGGCATCTTATATGCAAGGTCATCGCCATATTCAGCTACACCAAGAACTCTCGATAAAGCATATGGTCTGGGATGATATGTTCCGTATACTTTTCCATCTTCCGGGAGCTTGAAGCTCAGCTCCTCCATTGTCATCTCGCCCCTCAAAACCTTGGCTGCAGCCATTACAGCATCAACCAACTGCTTGTATCCGGTACATCTACATATGTTTCTATGCTTGGTAAACCAATCACGGACTTCCTGTCTTGTGGGACTTAAGTTCCTGTCCAGCAATGCTTTTGAGGACATTATAAAGCCCGGTGTACAAAATCCACATTGTACCCCGCCATATACTATCCATGCAAGCTGCAATGGATGTAGATTTGTTGCTGTTCCAAGACCTTCAATTGTTTCGATTCTTGAATATTCGGGTATTTTATCAACTTTCATTACACATGAGCGGATAGGTTCTCCATCAAGCAACACCGTACATGCTCCACATTGTCCGGTACCACAGCCTACCTTGACACCGGTAAGCCCTATCCTCCTTAACATTTCAGAAAGTCTTTCCTCGGGATCACAAATAACCATACGTTCGACCCCATTGATTATGTACATCAACTTCTTCAATCCCATTGTATACCTCCTAAATGTATCCATACTATTACTATTACTATAACATGATAGCATGCATGAATTGTGCCAATAGATGCTTATTAAGCATAATCATACCTGAAAAGTAATGATTGTTTAATGAATTTTCGTTTTATTGTTGCGAAATATCGGGAATAATAATTTATTTCTTTTTCATTTTTAAATGATGTGTTTCATATTTAAATGCTATAAAGTCAAAATGAAAAAGAATTCTAGTCTATCTTATTATTAGAAAGTCTTAATGAAATTGAAAATAGGTTGTATACACTACAATGTTTTTTGAATAATTATTCCAAAAACATTAAATCCTTTTCCGGAATCTTAAGAAAAATATGTTCCTTGTCTTTCCTTTTGTCCCAATCCTCCTTTTTTACCTTGAACATCATCATTGAATTGTCATCTCTATTATTGCTGTCCTTGTCTGTAAACATGATAACATATTCAAAAAGCTCTTCTGTTATGCTTTTAATCTTGCACTCTATTATATTATTTTCATCCTTACTATCTGCAATAACAAAGTTATGTGCACGTATACCCACATAATTTGTGTTTGCAGGTATTTCAGATTTAGATTCAATATGTATGCCCCAATCCTCTGCATAAATACTATTCTTGGATTTGATGCTGCATGGGGATATGTTTTTGCATCCTGTCAGTCTTGCCACAGATGCTAATTTGGGATTCTTAAATACTTCTTTTGTTTCTCCAAACAATACTGATTTTCCTTCATCAAGTATTACAAGATTTTTACAAAATCTGTATGCTTCATCCCTGCTATGGGTCACCATCAAAATTTCTCCTTCATAAAGCTTCAAAAGTTCCATGATTTCGTTTTGAAGTGTTTCTTTTAAATGAGAGTCAAGAGCTGAAAATGGTTCATCGAGGAGTAATATTTCAGGTGAATATGCCATGCATCTTGCCAGCGCCACCCTTTGCTGTTGCCCTCCTGAGAGCTGATTGGGATATTTATTACCATGTTCTTTTAACTGAAATAGATTCAATAATTCCAAGACTACTTCTGCTTTTTCTTTCTCAGCGAGCTTTAATCCCAATCCGATATTTTCCTCAACTGTCATGTTAGGAAAAAGAGCATAGTTTTGAAACAAAAATCCAACATTCCTCTCCTGTGGCTTCAGGCAAATCTTTTTCTCCGAATCAAAAAGAACTCTGCCATTTAGTACAATTTTACCCTCATCAGGAGTCTCAATGCCTGCAATGCATTTGAGTGTCATACTCTTGCCGCTGCCTGAAGCTCCCAACAATCCTAGATATTCACTATTCGTTTCAAATGATACATCCAGGTTAAATCCTTTGAATTTTTTCTTAATATCAACTGAAAGACTCATTTTGTTTTTCCTTATGTAAATATTTTCTACCCCTGAAGGTAAAATAGTTCATCAATACTATTACAATAAATGATATTATCATTACCACTACAACATGATTCTTGGCTGACTCCATATTTCCGGCCGCAACTTCTGTATATATAGCCAGGGGTAAAGTTCTGGTTATGTTCTCAATATTTCCTGCAATCATTGCTGTTGCGCCAAATTCCCCCAAACCTCTGGCAAATGCCATTACCCCACCTGAAGCTATTCCGGGCAGGGCAATAGGCATCATAACCTTCCAAAATATTTTTATTTCTGACATGCCCAATGTTCTTGCTGCCATAATCAGGTTTTCATCAACCTGTTCAAATGCACCTCTGGCAGATCTATACATGAGAGGTAGTGAAATTAT
>DUNY01000117.1 GCA_012839145.1 Thermoanaerobacterales bacterium | reverse complement strand
TTCGGAACACCCTCCTTCTTTGCTATGAAATAGGATACTATCATCTGGCTAATACCTATTAGGATACCAGGAATTATGCCACCTAAGAAAAGCTTACCTGTAGAAATGCCTAGAATACCTGATATAACAACCATTGGAATACTTGGCGGTATGACTATGCCTATAGTTGAGGATATAGCTGTAACTGCAACAGTAAATTCTTTACTGTATTTTTTTTCCATCATTTGGGGCATTAAAAGTCCGCTGACACCTGCCGTATCAGCAACAGCAGCCCCGGAAATGCCGCCAAATATCATACTTACCAAAACGTTAACATGAGCTAAACCACCAATCACGTGGCCTACTATAGAATAACAAAAGTTTATAATACGTTTGGCTATTCCACCTTTGCCCATAACAAGACCAGCAAATGTAAATAGTGGAACTGCCAAAAGCGCAAAAGAATTCATACCCTCAAATACACGCTGCCCTACGGTAACCATGTTACTTCCACCTACAAATATTATGCCGAGAATTGATGAAAGTCCTAAAGCAACAGCGATTGGTGCTCCTAATGCCAAAATCACAAAAAAACTGATCAGTAGAAATTTAATCAATGGTTATGCCCCCCCTTTGTCTTTGCTTGTGAGCTCGGCAATCAAGCTTATAATTGTAGAAATAGCACTTAAAACTGAAGTTATCGGCAAAAGCCAATAAACATAAGCCATCTTTAATGGGGGCATAGTTGCGATCTGCTGTCTGGATTTACTTGCAAGTAAGAATGTCCCATAAGCTAAAAGAATATAAAAAATAAAAGTCAACAACTCAACGATAATCTTATTAGCAATTTTAAACCAACCTGTTTGCATTTCCTCAATAATTGTTATGCGTAAATGGTCTGAAGTTGCACATAGGCCGATACCTACTATAAACATTGCCCATATGTTAAGATACTGTGAGCTTTCCATGTACCACTGCACTCCACCACCAACAAAAGCAAAACGCATTGCAACATTATAAACCAGTATAATCATCATAATACTGAGTAGAATACTTGAGATGGCTGTTACTATCCAATCTATCCTCTGCTGCAACTTTTGCATAAGCACCCTCCGTTTCTCTTGTCTTTTACATTAGACGAAGTGCAATAATTGCACTTCGTCTTGAATCTGCATTTCATTAAAGCTTTGTACTATCCTAGTTGTTAGCTTGCCATTTGGCTAGCTTGTCAAGCAGTTCCTTTCCATAGGAGTCGCTAAAACCAGCTGCCACTCCCCTGGTTGCTTCAACAAAAAGATCCAGTTCCGGTTCGATGATAGTCATACCGCCCTCAGTTTCAAGCTTAGTGATAAAGTCCTCGGTCATTTTCTTGTTAAGTTCCCGATTGTACGCCTCTGCTTCTTTAGCGGCAGCAGCAACAATTTCCTGCTGGGCGGGGCTCATTTTCTTCCAAGTGCTCTCAGCAATAGTGAAACACATTCCGGAATATATGTGATTAGTTATTGATAAATACGACTGAACCTCATAGAGTTTATTGTTGTATATAACAGGTATCGGGTTCTCCTGACCATCAAATGTGCCCTGTTTTAGAGCCATATATACTTCGGAGAATCCGAGAGGTTGCGGATTTGCACCTAATGCTCGCATAGTGGCCATTATGACAGGGTTCTCAGGAGTGCGTATGAGTAAACCTTTCATATCTTCCGGAGAGTTTATCTTGACTTTGGAGGTTGTCATACAGCGGAACCCGTTACAAAAGTGTGAAAGAACTCGCATATTATTGTCAATCATTGATTCTTCAATCTCAGCAACTATATCACTGTCCATAAATGCCCATGCTTTGTCAAAGTCATTAAAAAGGAAGGGGAGTGAGGAAATACCCATTTTAGGCTCATATGTAGCAAAGTTGCTTGCATCAGAGATGATTACATCAACAGTACCAGAATCGATGGCCAGAGCCTCTATGAGAGCAGCATCACTTCCTAACTGGCCTGCAGGATAAATCTCAACATTGATTGTACCCTTAGTCTGCTCTTCAACAATTTCCTTGAACTTCTCGGATGCAAGACCTCTAGGATCTTCCTCGTTAGTAGAGTAACCAATTTTGAGAGTGATTTCAGGTCCTATCGCCTCATCAGTCTTAGAAACACCAGATTCCTGTCCATTGGGAGTACCTGCTTCGGGGGTCTGCTTTGTACATGCGCAGGTGGTGAATATCAGGATTGCGCAGATAATTAAAGCAAAAACCTTCTTCATGATTTTTTTCCTCCTGTCTTTTAATTTGTTTTGGCAATTTTTTTGTTTTCATTATCACTTTCGCAAATGAAAACAAACTTCTAATTATATATTATAAATGCCTATCACTCCGGCCGATCAATAGAACCGACCGGTAGGCAAAAGACAATATCTAAAAATCCACCATCTTCAAACTCGAATACATGCCACTCGCCTTCTGGCACAAAAATGATCATACCAGGCTTAATAAGCTCACGTTCTCCAAGAGTATCAGCGGAACTTCCACAACGAATATAAGCATTTGCGCAATCTATTACATACATACCTTCTTCTGCATGAACATGGGGGTTCATAGGCCCCTGGTTTTTATCAAACCTAGCAATACCCATTGTCATTTGATCACTTTTAATAACGCCGCCATCTTCGATCATGCCATAAATTGTACGAGCCTTGCAATGCTTAATTACGGCTTGCTCTTTTTCTATCATCCTCAATGATATTCCCCCTATAAATGATTTGACATTTTATTCTAAGGAATCTGCAGCCTTTTTCACTTCAGCAATTCCATACTTGATGCTGGAAAATACAGGTACGCCTAAAGCTTTTGAAACGTCTTCCTCTGCATATGACATTGAGCCCTGTGCAAATACAAGTGCATCTACTTTATCCTTTACCTTTGCACCGGTATCTATCAGCATTTTTTTGAATTGTTCTTGGTCAAGTCCAAAAGCTCCTTCAGCCAATGCATCAACTATATTAATCTTTTTTCCAAGTAAATCAGCACAATCTTGCACCAACCGTTTTGTAGGCTCTAATGCAGTTGGTAGTGTAGCAATAATCCCTATACGTTTGCCTGTACGAACAGCCTCCATTGCCATTTCCTCATCAATCCGTACAAATTTCACTCCTGTCTTCTCATACAAGGGCTTTGCCAGTTTAGCAATGTCTCCAACTGAGGAACATACATTTAGCAAAATGTCTGCTCCATCTTTTATTGCTTGCTCATACATATCCATCAAACGACGAGCAGAACCATGAGTCGGATGACCGTTGTCAATTACCTCCTGCAAAATGCTGGGATCCTGATAGCTTTTAATCACCAAATCTTTACCGTCAAATTTGCTGTTCAACTGATCATTTATCATTTCAATCAGTTCAAGAGTAGTACTCGTATAAATTACTGCAACTTTCATATAAAAACTCCTTTATATGTTATTTGGTATAGAGTATTTTACAGCTCCAAACCATGCAAGATTTTTTATGTACTTAGCTGTTTATTAAGATAAATAGCTTTTGTTTTTTTATCCTTTATCCTACGTAGGATGTTGACGAATACATTATATCAAACACAAGAATGTTTTGTCAAATCTTAAAAAACATGAGAAAACCAGCCTCATAAATACCGGTTTTCTCCTATACTTAAGTAAGTATCCTTAAGTAAGTGCTTTGAATGTTTTGGAACCGTCCCTAAATATTTTTCACACCTAATGATTGTTTACAAAATTATATTCCTACCCACTTCAGGCTTGCTGCAAGTGATGAATATTTTGTACCCGTCCCTAAATATTCAACCTTAAAGAAGGGCTTTTAATACATCCTTGGCAGCGGAAGGGATAACTACGCTTTTTACAAGCATGCCTTCCGGTTCAGCCTTCTGCCGGCCTGCATCTATCGCTGATTCTACGGCACTGACATCGCCCAACATTGTCACATAGGACTTACCTCCAAGGCCCATGGCAGGTCTTATTTCAACCAGCTTTACTCCACCGGCTTTTACCGCCGCATC
>DUNY01000109.1 GCA_012839145.1 Thermoanaerobacterales bacterium | reverse complement strand
CATTCATCATCTGTACAAATTTTTCCTCAGTACCTCCTCCTATATGCTCAGCAATTGCTACCGCCGCGTCATTACCAGACGGGAGTAAAAGACCGTAAAGCATATTTTCCAAAGATAAAACTTCTCCAGAGTTAAGATAAAAAGATGAGCCACCGACTGAAGCGGCTCTTGAACTCACTTTTACCTTGGATTTCAGGTTTCCTTTTTCCAATGCAATTATAGCAGTCATTATTTTGGTCGTGCTTGCCATGGCTCTTTTATCTTCGGAGTTTTTTTCAAAAAGAACTCGTCCACTTAAAGGATCCATTAAAACAAAAGCTTTTGCATTGATCGGTAAATGTATGTTTTCAGCCTTTGCTTCAAAGCTCCATGGTGTGATGCAGAAATAGAAAGATAATAAAAAAGCTAATACTTTTTTTGTCATTAAAATTCCCTCCGATTATATTTTTTTATAATAGTTGTATTTTAATTCTTATAATAGTTGGAGGGTTTTACATAAAAAGTTAGTATATGTATTAATCTTGTATACCTTTATTGAAAAAAATAAGGTCCGATTATTTTGTACGGACCGTAAACAACTCGTTATCTCTTTTTAATATATTATTAATTTGATCGATGATTTGAGGTGCAATGTCTATTATTCTTTCAATAGTTGCATTTTGATTAATTGATAGAAGCCTTATCTGGCCCTGGCCTACAACCACAAATGCCACTGGTTGAACTGAAACTCCGGCACCGCTACCACCACCGAAAGGCAGTTTTTGTTGTTCGCTTTTATCATTTTCTTTTGAACTTTTTGTATCAAATTCGCTTCCCCCTGCTGCAAAACCAAAACAAACCCGGGAAACCGGAATTATTACACTTCCATCTTGAGTTTCCACAGCCTCTCCAACTATAGTATTCACATCTACCATTTCTTTAATGCTTTCCATTGAAGTCTTTATCAAACTTTGGATGGGGTGTTCATCCATAGGATTGTCGCTCCTTTTATTGTGAAATTTAATGTTCATGCAACTTTTTGTGACAGCTTTTTTTTAGATAATAACCAGTACCAAACCACAATAGAACTTGCAATAATAATATGACCAACTCTAAGTCGAAATATACAATTAATATCTATCTGTAAAGGTTCATCCTTTATGAAAATCGGAGTTACATTTATGTCTATGTTTGTGTTGTCGAAGTTTAAGTAAAAGGTGAGTATGCTTATACCAAAATAAACAATACTCCATGCCTGACCGGCTAAAATCCCTGTCAAAGCCGCATTTTCACAGCCAAAGGCAATATAAATGCTTAAGTCAATAACATTGATATACTTAGATAAAAGCCTAATTATTCTTTTCAAATTATCCTTCTGTTCGCAAAGGATTTTAACAATAATGATTATATTTTTATACCTGTCCCTAAAGGGTAAAATGACTATTTTTTCTGATATTGGAATACTGTTGTGGTTAGCGTCTATGTGGTATTCAAAGCTCAATGCGGGAATGAAATTTTTAATTATAAATTTCATTGAGGGTATTTCTAAACATATCTTTAATACTTTAAAGCAATCCATTTCTACTTTTATGTATTCGTCGGAGTTTTGTTTGATTAAAATTACCCGAAATTTCACAGGTAATAAAATAAAAAGAGAAAAAGTTAGGATAATAAGTAAATATTTCACTGTAATCTCCTTAAACCTTTTCTCTTAGTTTGCGGCAAAAAATTGTTAATAATTCATCTCTTTTTTTCGGCGGTAATATCTTCTATGCTTTCTAATCCAAAGTAGTCCATACATTGTTCAGTTGTGGCATAAAGTATGGGACGACCTGGTATATTCAGTCGGCCTATTTCACATATAAGGTTTCTTTCTTGAAGTGTGCTAAGGGCTCTTTCTACATTTACACCTCTTATGGCTTCGATTTCAGTCCTTGTTACAGGCTGTTTAAACATTATAATTGCCAAAGTTTCTAGCGCTGCTTTGGAAAGCTGTGATTTTACTTTAGGTTTGAACATTGTTTCTATATATGGAAAAATATCAGGTTTTGTGGTTAGCCTAAGTCGTTTACCAACTCTGGAAACCATTAAACCGTGGCATGGTTTATTATAATTTTGTTTTAATTTTTCGACGCATTCTAAAACTTGTTCACTTGTTATATTTAATGTCTTAGATATTTCATCAATAGTTACGGGGTCTCCCGAAACAAATAATATTCCCTCTATAATTCCCATAGCTTTTAAGAGATCCATTTAAATTCAAACCTCCCTAGTTATTAAGACGATTTCTCCAAATTGCTTTTCTTGCGCTGCAAAAATCCGATTCATTTTTATCAATTCTAAAACAGCTAAAAAGGTAATTATTATTTCGATCTTTGACGTCTTATGACTGTACAAATTACTGAAAAACACTTTTGATTTTAACTGTTTAAGTGTTCTATAGACTTCCTTTACTTTTTGAGATAATGGCATGGGATCCTTGTTGATTTTAGAAACCATTTCATTTGGTTTCTTTTTATTAATAACTGTTTTAAAAATTGACTTCAAGTCTTTAAAAGTTATTTCAGGTAGGGGAAAATCCTCTATCCACATGTGAGATAAATCTTCGGGAGGTCTTCTAAAAATCAACTCCTGTTCCTGTGCTTTTGTTTTTAATATAAGGGAAATTTCTTTGAATTTTTTATATTCCAGTAGCTTGTTTATTAATTCACTTCTAGGATCACCATCTTCCGTTGCTGCCAATTCTAATTGTATTTCTTGATCCTGCTTGGAGGGTAATAACATTTTTGACTTGATACTTAGCAGTGTGGCAGCCATGACTAGAAATTCACTGGCTAAATCTAACTGGTTTTCGCTGATTTTCTCAAGATAATTTAAATATTGTTCAGTCAGTTCTGCTATGGGTATGTCATAAATATCTATTTGATTTTTTTCAATTAGGTGAAACAAAAGGTCAAAAGGACCTTCAAAAGCGTCAATCTTAACATTTAATGCCACGTTTCTTCACCTTTACCTAAATTTTCATTGCTTTCCGAACTTCTTCCAAGGTCCTTTCAGCAACTGAACGAGCGTGTTTTGCGCCGTTGTTTAATATTTCATCTATTATTGTAGTGTTCTTTTCTAATTCTTTTCTCTTCTGGTGAATGGGCTCCATTTTATCGATTATTAAGGAGGCCAGCTTTTTTTCGCATTCTACGCATCCTATTTGACCTTTTTCGCATACCTCTTTCAATTCCTTAGTGTTATCATTTTCATCGAAAATATTATAGTAAGCATATACATTACATATATCAGGATGGCCGGGATCGTTTTTTCGTATCCTTGCGGGATCGGTAATCATCATTCGAACTTTTTGCCTTATTGTTTCAGGACTTGCGGATATCTCAATATAATTATCGTAACTTTTGCTCATCTTTCTTCCATCAATACCAGGTAAAACCTTAAACTCGGTATATAAAGCTTCAGGCTCAGGAAAAACCGGTTTATAAATGTAATTGAATCTTCGGGCAATCTCACGGGTTAGCTCAATATGAGCTTCTTGGTCTTTACCTACAGGAACCTTGTCGGCTTTATAAATGAGTATGTCCGTTGCCATGAGAACGGGATATCCGAGAAAGCCGTAGGTATTAATCTCTTTACTTTCAAGTTGTTTTAATTGCTCTTTGTAAGTGGGACACCTTTCTAACCAGGATAGCGGTGTTATCATAGAAAGCAAGAGATGTAATTCGGCGTGTTGCTTAACATGGGATTGGATAAAAATATTGCATTTTTCCGGATCTAGTCCTACACTTATCCAATCAATAACCATCTGCCGGATGTTCTCTTTAATATCATGAGTGTTTTCATAACCAGTGGTTAGTGCATGCCAATCGACGACAACAAAAAAACAGTCATAATCATTTTGTAATTTCACCCAGTTTGTCAATGCTCCCATCATATTTCCCATATGCAGGCGACCGGTAGGCCTCATCCCGCTCATAACTACATGACTTTTCACAAAAACTCCTCCCAATATATAAAATACTAAAATCTTAATAATACTAAATTTGACAATATGTCCAAGCCTTTATGAACAAATACTATTAATGGGCTTAAAACAGTATTTAACAGTCCAAAATATACCAGCAATATTAAAATAAAGGGTCCGTAGGCCTCCAATTGGGAAAGCTCATAAGCTTGTCTTGCAGGTAGTAATCCTGTGAGAATCTTCGAACCGTCCAGTGGTGGAATTGGAATCATATTAAAAACAGCTAGGGTGAGATTATAAAGGAATAGAATATAAATAAAGTTATCCAGAATACCATTATGAAGGATGTCCAGCTTCAAAATAATCATTGTTATAAAAGCTAGAATTAAATTAGCAAGGGGACCTGCCAGGGAAACCAGTATCATACCCTTTTTGGGTTCTTTATAGTAACTAGGATTTATTTCTACGGGCTTTGCCCATCCGAATCTAAAAAGCCATAACATTAATAATCCTATTGGATCCAAATGAACCAACGGGTTAAGTGACAACCTCCCCCTCCAT
>DUNY01000306.1 GCA_012839145.1 Thermoanaerobacterales bacterium | reverse complement strand
TCGTGCTGGATGCACCTATAGCCGCAGCAGTAGGAGCAATAACGCCCTTTTTAAGTTCTATGTTTACAGGTATGCCGCCGGCTTTTCCTGTAATGCCTTACATGATTTTTGAATTGGCCGCCTATGGTTATGTGACAAGCTTTTTATACCAAAAAATGCATCGAAATGTTTACACCTCATTAATAGGTAGCATGATATGTGGGCGAATTATTTCCGGTATAGCCGTATGGGTTTTAGCAACGCTTTTTGCGGCACAGCTCCCGGGACCGGTAATTTTTATCACGGCAAGTGTGGCTAAAGGTCTACCGGGAATAGTAATTCAGCTAATCTTCATCCCGGCTATAGTTTTGCTGCTAGAAAAATACAAGGTTAAAATGTCGGGGAGGAATACTATTGAAGCATAGGGAGTACTTCAATAAAATGGCAGATAAATGGGATCAAATATGCCACCATGATATTGTAAAACTTAAAGCTATAACAAAGATGGCATACATCTCAAAGGGCGAAACAGTGCTTGATGTAGGCACTGGGACCGGTGTAATGTTGCCCTTTATCCGTGAGCTTGTTGGCGATACAGGACAAATCACAGCAATCGACTTAGCGGAGAAAATGCTGGAAGTTGCTAGCCAAAAATGCCCTTTTGAAAACGTCAGTTTTGTTTTGGGAGACATCTCAGCTGTAACCTTCCCTGAAAGCCACTTTGACGTAATCATGTGTTATTCAGTTTTTCCTCATTTTCAAGATAAACCGCGGATTGTCTCCCATATGGCCAGTCTTTTAAAGCCCAAAGGGAGACTTGTCATAGCCCACTCCCAAAGCCGGAACGCAATTAACAGCTTACACGCCAAGCTTGATGCGGTAAGACGGGATCAATTGCCGGAAGCAGTAACTATAGAAAAATATCTGAAAGAAGCAGAACTTACCCCCATACTTACAAAAGATAATGATGAGATGTTTGTAGTGATCGGTCAAAAAAATAATCCAAGTCATGAAGACAGATTGTAATGAGCCATGAAGTCTCAAGATTTATGAGTTTTGGCTCATTTTCATACCAAATCATAGGGAGTGATTTTCATGGACCAACAACTGTGGCAAAAATGCGTAGAATTTCACGGTCATGAGTGTCCGGGCCTTGCCATTGGATTCAAGGCATGTGAAGCGGCCAAGAAAAAACTTGGCATAGGTTTTTCAAAGGATGAAGAAATAGTCTGCATTACGGAAAGCGATGCCTGCGGTGTTGATGCTGTTCAAGTTATCACTGGTTGCACATTGGGTAAGGGCAATCTAATATACCGGGGCACGGGCAAAAATGCTTACACCTTTTTTTGTCGGGATACGGGTCAAAAACTACGAGTTGTATTGAAACCTGATAATGGCAGCAAAGATTTGTCAAGAGCAGAGAGGCAGCAAGCTATTTTAAAAAGCTCTGTTGAAGAATTGTTCGAATTTAAAAACCCCAGTTTTGATTTGCCAGAAAAAGCTCGGTTGTTTAATACTCTTATTTGCGAAAAATGCGGTGAAGGAGCTCCTGAACACAAAATGCGCATAATGGATGATAAAAAAGTGTGCATAGATTGCTTTAAGGATTATTCGAGAGGTTGGTAGGCTGTGGAAATAGATTTTGCAAAACTGTGGGAAAGGGATAAAAAAAATAAAAAGAACCAGCAAAAGTTCTGGGACAGCAGAGCCCAGGAATTCAATTCTCGGTTATCTGAAAATAGTAGTCCAAAAGAAACGAAGAAAGTAATAGACTATCTGGTGCAAAAAGGTGCTCTTAAAACGGACGGCAGCGTTTTAGACATCGGCTGCGGCCCTGGGAAATATGCTCTGGCCTTTGCAAAAAAGGTAAAAAAGATAACAGGAATAGATATTTCTCCCAAAATGATAGCTTTTGCCAAAGAAAATGCCCGAAATGGCGGATTTGACAATACTGAGTTCGTCCAAGCTTCCTGGCCTGAAGCTGATCTGTCAGCCCTGGGTTGGATAGAAAATTACGATTTGGTGTATGCCGCTTTTTCCCCCGGCATTGACAGCCCCAATGCCTTAAAAAAAATGATTCAGGCAAGTCGAAAGCACTGCTTTATAAGCGGCTTTGTAACCAGAGAAGACCGGGTTTTAGATGGATTAAAAAGACATTTAGGCATTAAAATAACACCTTGGGGCAGACAAATCTACTACAGCTTCAATCTCTTGTGGAATTGGGGTTATTATCCTGAAATTACCTATCATGAC
>DUNY01000384.1 GCA_012839145.1 Thermoanaerobacterales bacterium | reverse complement strand
TTCCCATAACATCATGGCCCAGATTATATAATGTTTTATGCGCTGGAATGCGCCAATCCAAAAACAATGGGCGCACTTACACCCACTGGAAAGATGCTTGCAGCGGCATTTCAATCGGTGACCACAAGAACTGCCGGTTTTAATACCATAAACTGTTCAGATTTGACAGTACCGTCAAAATATCTAACTATACTTTTAATGTTTATTGGAGCATCGCCGGCCTCAACGGGAGGAGGTATAAAAACTTCAACCTTTGCGCTCGTTATTATGATGATATATACAGTACTTGCCTCCAAAGAAAATGTTGAGGTATATCAAAGGCGCATTCCAACCGATAATATATTTAAAGCTGTGGGTATTGCAGTAATATCCATGCTGTTGGTATTTACCAGCTCCTTTATACTGACTATTACAGAACAGGCTGATTTTTTATCAATTCTTTTTGAAACAACATCGGCCTTTGGAACAGTAGGTTTAAGCCTAGGTATCACCTCCGAGCTGACGGAATTTGGTAAAATAGTAATAATGCTAACTATGTTCGCAGGTCGAGTTGGCCCTCTTACACTTGCCATGGCCCTTGGCAGTCGAGCAAATAAAGCCTTGGTTAAGTTTCCTGAAGAGAGAATCCTTGTTGGCTAAGATTGGAGGTAAAGAATTTTGAAACAGTTTCTTGTTGTGGGTTTGGGACGCTTCGGTTCAAGTTTGGCCAAAACATTATATAATCTGGGCCATGATGTTATGGGAATCGACAGCAATGAAGAAATCATACAGAACATAGCCGATAATATAACTCATGCGGTTCAAGCCGATGCGACAGATGAAAATACTTTGAAGACTTTAGGTGTTAGAAATTTTGATGTAGCAATAGTAAGTATAGGTGACGATATTCAATCAAGTATTTTGGTTACAATCATGTTAAAAGAAATTGGCATCAAATATGTAGTGGCAAAAGCGCAAAATGAATTGCATGGGAAAGTCTTGTACAAAATAGGAGCCGACAGAGTAGTGTTTCCCGAAAGAGATATGGGCATCCGGGTAGCCCATAATTTAGTCTCATCAAATATTTTAGACTATATTGAGCTTTCACCAGAGTACTCTATTGTGGAGGTTACCGCTATATCTGCATGGTTTGATAAAAGTCTTAGACAGCTTAGCATGAGAACAAAGTATGGTTTAAATGTTATGGCTATAAAACGCCATGATGATGTAATGATTTCACCTCACGCTGATGATGTAATTTTGAAGAATGATGTTCTTGTGGTAGTGGGACATAAACGAGATATTGAAAAATTAGAAAGGCATGTTTAAATTAGGTGTCAGATAAAATGTTAAAAAAACTATCCAAAAGGCAACAAAAACTAATTAAAGCCTTGAGACAATCTAAAACCGCCAGGCTGAAAAATTGTTGTTTTTTTGTGGAAGGCTTAAAAAGTGTTGAAGAGGCCATTGGCTCAGATTGTAATATAAGATATATTGTATTAGCTGATGGTTTTTTAGACTCAAATAAATATTTTTTAGAAAAACTGATGAGAAAAACTTTGGCAGATAGGTTATATCAGGTATCAGACAAAACCTTCAGTGAACTTACAGATACTGTCACACCACAAGGTATCCTGGCTGTTATAAACTTCAAAGATATTGAAATTGAAAATGTACCAAAACAAAACTTTCTAGTAATAGCCCTTGATAAGATACGGGATCCAGGCAATATGGGGACAATCATAAGGACAGCTGATGCCGCTGGCGCCGATGCGATTGTCATCGGAAAAGGCTGTGTAGATATATACAATCCTAAAGTTGTCCGGTCCACCATGGGATCTTTGTTTCATATTCCCATAATGCAAACCGAGGATTTAGTCAAGACACTTGTTGCACTTAAAAAATTGGGAGGACAAGTTGTAACAACACATTTATCAGCCAAAAAGCATTACTATGATGTAAATTTTAAAACAAGTACAGTTATAGTGATGGGTTCGGAACCTGAAGGTGTATCACAAAAAATATCCGTCATTTCCGATGAGTTAGTTACAATTTCTATGCCAGGTCAGGCGGAGTCTCTAAATGTGGCTGTAGCCCACGGTATAATAGTGTTTGAGGCTGTGAGGCAAAGAGCTAAACTCTAGTCCTTTTGCTTGTAAATACTTTTATGCTGTGCTATAATAAGTGTAAACCTTATGGGAAAGGGCGTGGTCCAATGCTGACCGCCGACTTTTTTTGGAATATTTTTGAGGTTACCGGATCTATTACGGCTTATCTTATTTATAGAGAATTGTTGATGTCATAAAGGCTATGAAGGAGAGAGTAAGCGGGAGAACCTTCTCAGGGAGAGAGGGCCAAAGACTGGAAGCCCTCTTAGGGAGAAACCGCCGAAGTTCGCTCTGGAGACGGGTGGTTGAAAGAATTAGTAGGCCTCCCCGGTTATCACCGTTACAGAATCCATGAGAGTTTGTATTTCAAACTGAAAAAGGGTGGTACCACGGAAGGAAACTTTCGTCCCTAGCTGGGCGAAAGTTTTTTTGTTATTTAATTTATGCAGGAGGGTAATAAATTGAAAGAAGATCTAATGCGCTTAAAAGAAAAGACCTTAGAAATTTTATCAAGATCTAAAAATATGGATGAATTAAATGATCTCAGAGTAAAGGTCCTAGGGAAAAAGGGGGAACTTACCCAAATACTTAGAGGGATGGCAAACCTCACCTCGGAAGAAAGGCCAGTTATTGGTAAACTAGCAAACGAAATAAAAGAAAATCTTGAGAACAAGTTCAGCGAAAAGACCCAAATTTTAAAGAAAGCTTTGCAGGAGAAAAAAATGGAGCAGGAGTTTATAGATATAACCATCCCATCAAAAATTTCGCTTGGAAGCAGACATCCTCTTACTCTGGTTTTGGATGAGATTAGAGACATTTTTACAGGTCTTGGATATCAAGTGGTAGAGGGACCGGAAATCGAACTTGATTATTACAATTTTGAGGCTTTAAACACTCCTCCCGACCATCCGGCAAGGGATGTTCAGGATACATTTTACATTACAGACAAAATACTGCTAAGAACTCAGACATCACCGGTTCAGGTAAGAACCATGGAAAAACAACAACCTCCTTTGAAAATAATTGCACCAGGAAGGGTTTTTCGATCAGATGCGGTGGATGCTACACATTCCCCCATGTTTCACCAAGTAGAAGGACTTACCGTGGGAGAAGGTTTTACCATGGGTGACCTTAAAGGGACGCTTGTCACCTTTGTACAGGAAATGTTCGGTTATGATCGAAAAGCCCGATTCCGCCCGCACTTTTTTCCTTTTACGGAGCCTAGTGCCGAAATGGATATATCGTGTATAGCCTGTCATGGTGAAGGATGTCGTGTGTGTTCATACACCGGTTGGCTGGAAATACTGGGCTGCGGTATGGTACACCCTAATGTCCTAAGGAATGTGGGGCTTGACCCGGAAAAAGTAAACGGCTTTGCCTTTGGAATGGGTGTGGAAAGAATTGCTATGTTGAAATACGGAATAAATGATTTGAGGCTTTTTTACGAAAATGATATAAGATTTTTAGAGCAGTTTCAATAAGGAGGAATAAAAATGCTGGCACCGATTAGTTGGTTAAAAGAATTTGTTAATGTTACAGAAGATACTAAGGGTCTTTCAAAAAGACTAACCATGTCCGGCTCAAATGTGGAAGGCATTAAGCACTGGGGAGAGGACCTTAAGAATATAGTTGTCGGTAAGCTGGAAAAAGCAGATAAGCACCCTGATGCAGATAAGTTATTGGTTGTTTATGTAAATATTGGAAGTGAAAGCATTCAGATTGTAACCGGAGCCACAAATATAAAAGCAGGGGATAAGGTCCCCGTAGCTCTGCATGGATCTACGATTTCCGGCGGCAAAAAAATCAGATCGTCCAAGCTCAGGGGAGTGAATTCAGCTGGAATGTTGTGCTCAGCTGAAGAATTAGGCTTAGATGATCATGGCTTGCCACAAGAAATGAGAGAGGGGATTCT
>DUNY01000016.1 GCA_012839145.1 Thermoanaerobacterales bacterium | reverse complement strand
GGGTTACAAAATAAATCCTGTAGAAGCCTTTCCTGGAATGTTCATTCTTTTTTTAATAGTGGTGGTAGGATTATGGATAACCAAGGTAATGCCCGGAAAGTTACCTGCTGTAGTTTATGTATCTCTTTTAGGTATTCTCCTTACCATGCCCTGGTTTCCCTTAGGGCCAAAAGTGGCTGAACTTACATCCAAAGTTAACCTCTTAGCACTTACAACCCCCATTTTGGGATATGCCGGTATTTCCATGGGGAAGGATCTGGACTCCTTTAAGAAACACGGTCTAAAGATTGTAATTGTAGCTATTTTTGTTTTCATAGGTACTTATATAGGTTCTGCATTAATTGCCCAAGCAGTGCTTAAACTTACCGGCCAAATATAGTTTGGAAGACAAAAAATATCTGAAAATCCCTCTCTCCCGGGATTGTCGGGAGAGAGGGATTAATATTTGATTAGATGTGTAAGGTGCATAAAACGTAACTTTTGCCTAAAAGAAGGGAAATTGAGAAATTTATCTAAATAATAAATGTGAGACAATGTTTTATATGAGGTGATATCTAAATGTCAATAAAATTAATCGCTCTTGATATTGACGGTACTGTGGTGGATGCAGACAACAACATTTCCCCCTCCAATAAAGAAGCTATAAAAAAGGTACTGGAAAGCGGCATAAGAATTGCCTTAGTAACAGGTAGGCATCGTGATGGTGTAAAAAATGTAATGGAAGTTCTGGGTCTTGATTTTAAAACCCCCTTAGTTTTAAACAATGGTGCCCTAATATACTCAGGAGACCATATCATGTGGAAAGACTTTTTAACGGCCGATGAGGCTGATGGGGTAATTAAATTCAGCACAAAAATACCCGGTGTTGCTACAACGGTTTTTCAACCGGATGATATTCATCTTCACTGTAATTTACCTATGGACCATAAATGGCTGATAGAAAGACTTGAGGTCTTTGGAATGAGAGACATTAAAGTGGCGGAAAATCCTGAAGACCTTACACGGGAAGATGCGGCCAAGATAATGTTAATTACCGAAAGCAGTGAAAAGGCCCTTGAAGTTTATGAGATGTGGCCTGAAAGACTGTCAAACCTTAAGCGCACTCGTTCATATCCATATCTTTGTGAAATAAACAGTGGCACATGTGACAAAGGTCGTGGGCTTAAAGTACTTTGCGAAAAGCTTCGTATTTTGCCTGAGGAGGTCCTGGCGGTAGGTGACGGTGAAAGTGACATCCCCATGTTAAGCTATGCAAAACATGCAGTGTTCGTCAGGCATTTTGATTATTTACCCAAGCTTCCTTCCCATGTGACAGTAACACCGGAAGGATACCATACAGAAGGGGCTGCCTGGGCTATAGAATGGGCAAAAGGTGCCGGGCACTTAACTTATTAACAGTCATGACCGCAACGATCATCGATAATGATGAAAAAATATTTTCTAAGTACCCTTTGAACAAGTTAAGTCTCAGGTGCATGGGCACCATAAGCTTAACATATTAAACCTATTTTTAAGTTAACTTATTCTTTGGAAGCTGTTCAATCGTCAATACCCTATTAAATTGAACTTGATACTCACTCACTTAAAATTTGTTTATTGTCTTGCGTCAGTAATACGGAATGATGTCATGAGTAACATAATGTTGACATTGTACAAAACAGTACCAAAGTTTAAGTAGGAGTAGGGTGATTTTAGCAAGATAAGGCTGATTATGCAAATATGTAGTAGCAAATCATTGCTACTTGAAGTATCAGGATTATAGGTATACCCCATACGAAACTTGTGTGTCGGGTCTTATGCCGGAAAAAATACATACCCACCATTATCCCTACTGAACCGCCCAATGCTGCTACTGTAAAAAAAGTTTTCTCTCTTATTCGCCACCGATTGTGTCGGGATTTATATTTATCGATGCCGATTAATGTGAAGGCTAAGATATTAATCAAAGTAATTGTCAAAAGAATAAGCATAGAAGAATGCATTTTTTGTTACCTCTATTCTACGTCTAACTTAAGACGTTTTTTCATTTTATATAATTATTTTTTACTCCAAATATAATTATATAAAATTTCAACCTTTCACGCCATAAAAAATGTTATTGTGACGTAGAAGTCTCTGATAACAAAGGTCACACAATACAGATGACTATGCATTTTTTAGAAGCTTTCCTGCACTTAACTTATGGACTTATTGTCTTTTGCGTTTCAAGCCGGAAAAAGTCAGTTGCGGCAATATCCGTAAATTGTAAAATCAAATTCTTTGCAATGCATCATGAGAAGGAATACTATCGTTTTTTGTCGAAATGATTATAAATATAGCCGTTCTAATGTTCTTTTTGGAGGTATAATGTGTCACAATATAAATCAAAAAACCAAACTGTGCTATATAATCTAATATTTCCTTTATGGGTTTTCCCCTTTATTCCAAAGCGCATTCCGCTGGCTGTTGCCATAAAATTCGTCATTTATGCTGCCATTGTTTGGATGTATCTTAAAAAGCATAAAAAGCTCAACAACCCGAAAATATACTGTTTCAGAGCTTTCGGCAGTGAAAAAACCACCCTGTCGAAGATAGACAACAGGGTGGTTTTGAGGTACTCTTTCAAAGCAGCGATTTTCGGCTATTTTGCGGATTTTTTAGGCGGTGTGATAATGGTAGGCTTATTGGAGACGGCTCCCTTTGACAAATATATAGATACTCATCTCGTTTGGTCTAATCTCATCAGCGGTATTGTCCATATATTTATTGTTATATCGGTAGGCCTTTTAATATATCTGTATCATCGACGAATGGGCAGCGGACTCAATCTCGACCCTACCGAAGCTCACGGCCTAGGGCTGGTTATGGGAATCTTGACTGCTCCCTGGTTTTTCTTTATTCCTACCGCTTGGCTTTATTGAACGAGACTTTATTTAGAGAGGGATAGAGCCCCCTCTAAATGCTAGTCGAGTCCATACTGGATTTAACCGCCCTTTGACACCCGCTGCACAGGCGGACTTAGGGCGGGTTAGTTCAGTGTTAGCGGCCTGAGCTTTTCAACAATTACGGTGCGATGTCCGTCATCGGAAAAGTCAATGCAGCCGTCAACAAGTATGGGGACTGTGGAAGAAAGATAAGGCCCATAAAATAGAAGTTCTCGCGGGAATACCACAAGTTCAACACTGCCCGTCAGGTCTTCCAACTGAACAAACATCATGCGGCTTCCGTTTCGGGTGCGTCCAGAGCGGGGATCTAGCAGGATTCCCGCCAGGCACACCTTTTTTTTGCAGTTGATTTCCGAAACTTCTTCAGCGGTATGAGTGCGAAGGTTTCGAGCCCATTCCTCATGAAGTTCCATAGGGTGGCAGGTTATATAGTGTCCCAGAGCCTGAAGCTCATGGTATGCTTTTTCCTCAGGAGAAAAATCCGGCAGCAGCACATCTTCGGCCAGCACCTTTATGGGGGATTCTTCGGGGAAAAGGCTGATCTGTCCCGGGATTGCCCGCTTTTGCATCAGGGCCGGTTTTGCCGAGAGGAGCAGTGCTGGCCGGGCAATGCCAAAGCCATCGAAAGCTCCGGCCAAAATCAAGGATTCTAAGGCACGAGTACTGACAGCCCGGCGATCAATACGTTGGCAGAAGTCGAAAAATCCGGAAAAGGACTTTTCCTCTCGAGCTTTTAAAATTTGCTTAATACCTCTGGGACCTAAGTTTTTGACCAAGGCAAAACCGGCTCGAATGGCACTCATGGATGATTTTTCTCCGAGACTGGCTTGATTGGCTGTATTTTCAAATAAACTTTGACAATGTCCAGTAGATCTCGTGGATTTGAGGGTTTCCGGCTTAAATCCTATCTCACTTTGATTTATGTCCGGACGAAGCAGCCTTATACCCTTGCGGCGGGCTTCGGACAGATACAACTGCAGCCTGGAAGGGGTGTCCATGTAAAGAGCAAGTAATGCCGAAAAATACTCCAAAGTAAAATGCTGTTTTAGAAAGACGGTTCTATAGGCCATAACTGCATAGCATATGCTGTGGGATTTGTTAAAACCGTAATCCCCAAAAGCCTCCAGTATGGAAAATATCTCCTGAGCGGTTTTTTGGCTCATACCCCGCTCACAGGCCCGGCGAATAAACTCCGGTCTCTGTTTTTCGATGTGGATTTTATTCTTTTTTGCAATTGCACGGCGTAAAATGTCGGCTTCGCCCAGAGTATAACCGGCTGCCATATGGGCAGCTTGCATCAACTGTTCCTGATATATAAAAACACCGTAGGTGTCACAAAGGACCTGCTCAAGACAGGGATGAGGGTAACATACTTTTTTTTCTCCGTGGCGACGGGCGATGAATTCTTCAGTCATACCGCTTTTAAGGGGACCCGGACGGTAAAGTGCCAGTACCGCCGACAGGTCTTCGATATTTTTCGGGCAAATCTTCTTCAGGAGATTTCTCATGCCGCTGCTTTCCAGTTGAAAGGTGGAGGTGGTATCGCCCTGGCATAAAGCCTCATAAGTTGCGGGGTCATCCATGGGAATGTCTTTCGGGGTTAGCTTGATGCCGTGCCTTTCATGAACCAGTTTAAGTGTATCACCTATCACTGTCAGAAAGCGCAGGCCTAAAAGGTCGATTTTAACCAGTCCTAAGTCTTCCAACATATTCATATCCACTTGGGTAATGATTTCTTCACCGGAGGCCCGCTGCAAAGGTGCGTATTCAGTTAAGGGATTTTTTGCTATGACTACTCCCGCTGAGTGCTGAGTCATATGCCGAGGGAGACCTTGCAGATGTCGAGCCGTTTCAAAGGCTAGCCTTATATCTGGGTTCTGGCGAATCATGGCAGAAAGATGTGGGCTTCGGGCCTCCGCCTGTTCCAGGCTCATATGGGAATAGGGGATGAGTGAACACATCTTATCTATCTTGTCATAACTCAGGTTCAGGGCTCGACCGGTGTCCCGCAACACTGCCCGGGCTTGTAAGGTGGAAAAAGCTCCCGCATGTGCGATACGATTCCTGCCGAAGCGATCCCGAATGTAATCCAAAACATCTCGACGGCCTCTGTGACAGAGATCCACATCGATGTCCGGGGGACTTACCCTTTCCGGATTTAGAAACCGTTCGAATATGAGGCCGTATTTCAGGGGGTCAACATCCGTAATACCTAAACAATACCCCACAAGACTTCCAGCAGCGGATCCCCGTCCGACCCCTACAGAAACTCCTTTATTTAAGGCAAAATCTACTATATCTTTTACAATGAGGAAATAACCGGAGAAACCTGTCTTTTTTATTACCGAAAGTTCAGAGGAGAGCCTCTGTTTTACCTCTGAGGGCAGAGGGCTTTTATAGCGCTTTTGTGCCCCTTCAAATGTAAGTTTTTCCAGAAAACCTTGGGTGTCATATCCGTACGGCACCCGAATTTCCGGCAGAGAAAGGACTCCTAGGTCAAGCTTTACATTGCATCGGGATGCGATGAGGGCGGTGTTTTCCAGGGCCTCGGGCACATTAAAAAACAATTCCTCCATGGCCTTTCGACTTTTCAGGAAGTGTCGGTTACCCGGCAGAGAAAAGGCTTCTCCAACCATGGACAAAGTTTGCACAGATAAAAGCACATTGTGTATACGGGCATCCTCCGGTTTAAGATAGTGAACATCATTGGTAGCAACCGCAGGAAGGGAGAGCTCTTTGGCAAAACTTTTAAGCCAAAAGTTGATTTTCTTTTGTTCAGAAAGCCCGTGATCTTGCAATTCCAAGTAAAAATTAGATTTTCCGAAGATATCCGCATACTCTGCGGCAGCTCTTTTAGCTCCCCCAATGTCATCCTTGAGTATATGGTCTGCAACTTCCCCCTTTATGCAGCCGCTGAGGGCTATGAGCCCCCGGCTGTGAGCTGAAAGTTGCTTCTTATCCAACCGGGGCCTGTAGTAAAACCCCTCCAGATGGGAAATGGTCACCAGTTTTATAAGATTTCGGTAACCCTCTTGGTTTTCCGCAAGCAGCACTAGATGGTAAGGACTTTCCTTGCTTTCCTTTTTTCGGTGATCTCCCACTACATATACTTCACAGCCAATGATGGGTTTTATTCCCGCTTTTCGGCACAGTTTATAAAAGGGTACAATCCCCCACAGTCCTCCATGGTCTGTCAAAGCTAGAGCCCACATGTCAAGATTTGCCGCTTGACTTACCAGCTGCGGCAGTCGGCATAAGCCGTCCAGCAAACTATACTCGGAATGAACATGTAAGTGGCAAAAAGACATAAACCTCACCTCATAAACAGCGAACAAATGTTTTATATATACTATACAACAAAACAAATGTTTTATAAAGAGGTAATTTTTTGTATAAGAGCCCCTGTGTAGTGGAGGATTATTTAGGGAACGGTCTCTGACCGTTCCGAGCCGTGACAGGTCGGGCTTATAAAAAGATGCTGTCATCTTCACAGGCGTAACCTTCCACACTTGAGTGAAGTTTATGCTTTAAAGATTAGGTGAACTAATCAGGGCATAATATAAGCATAAGGTGGTTGCAAAAAACTAATCGGATTCTGATTTAGTGATTACGGTTATTTAGGAGATGATAACAATATCTGTACTTCTTGGTGACCCAATTGTGCTTTCTTTAGTATCTGGTTTGCTGGCAGCTTTACTTTCATACCATCTTAACAGTGTAACATTAAACAAAGTGGGAGAAGAGGCAATAACATATTTAGCTCCCCTCATCGAAGAGCTTCTGAAAACAGGTCTTGTCTTAGTTATAGGAGGTAAAGTTTTATTATCCCATGCTATCTTCGGAGGGGTGGAAGCCCTTTACGATATGAGAAAAAATCGCGGCAGCAAGGCCTACTGGGCTGGGTTCGCAAGCCTTGTAAGCCACAGTGCCTTTGGAGCTATAACCCAATATTTTTTATATTATTTTGGAAAACCTGTTTTGGGATTATCTCTGGCTGTCGTGGGCCATATTGTCTGGAATTATTCGGTTTTAAACTTCAAAAAAACTTAGATTACGATCAAGTTTTTTTAGTTAGAGTAAAATCAAGTATGCAAGGCAAGAGAAAAAGGCACCCTGTCTTACGGGGTAGCTTAGAACTTGCACATCATGTATAACAATTGTTAGCACACAAAAAACAAAGAAGAGATGTGTATGTTCAATATAAGTTTATCCTTAAACGACAGGCTTAAGACCCCGGAAAAAGAAATATAACATGAGGTATAAAATATGGAAGTAAACCGGTAAAATCAATCTTATATTGCTATAGTCACGTAGTTGGGGTATAATAAATAATGGTTAGCCCTTGACCTTAAAAAAGGGCTTTTTGGCATTTGTCTGAAAATTATTATTTTTATCCAAACAGAGGTATATTAATGAAACAACTTTTAAAAACAGCCGAAGAGATGCTGGAATTTAGAAAATTGGTAAAAAACTTAAGCCGCGGAGGATCCCATTTGCTTGGCTATGGGGTCTCGGACTCACAAAGGGCTTATCTTACAGCTGCCTTAAAGAGCCGGGAAATCTCACAGATTCTGGTGGTCACCGCCGATTCACTGGAGGCCAAAAACCTGACCGAGGATCTTATGTTTTTTTTAAGCCCGGAAGAGGTGGCTATGTTTCCCGCCAGCTCAGTTCTTCCTTATGAAACCGCTGCACGAAGCCTGGAATTTACAGCACAGCGACTGAAGGTAATGGAAAGTTTGCTTCTAAAAAAATCCATGGTAGTGGTAGCACCTATTCAGTCACTGCTTACAAAAATGGTGGCGCCGGAAATTGTGAAAAGATTTACTATTGAGGTTAAAGTGGGAGATATTATTCCCATGGATGATATTATATCCAAATTGTCCGCTATGGGTTATGAAAGAGTGGAGATGATAGAAGGACGTGGACAATTCGCAGTACGAGGGGGAATCCTTGACATTTATCCACTTACAAGGGAGTATCCCTATCGCTTGGAGTTTTTTGACGAAGAGGTAGACTCCATCCGGCAGTTTCTTCCGGAAGACCAGCGTTCCATTGACAAACTGGACAAAATCTTTGTGGGACCAGCTCGGGAGGTAGTCTATGATGAGGATACGGCAAAGGCCGCTTCCATAGCCATAGCTGATGAGTTAAAACAGAGGCGGGCTTTGCTTAATTCTCTAGGCCATGAAGAGCTGGCCCAACACCTATCGGAAAAAGTAGAGGCACATATGGAAAGGCTGTCAAACGGCCTTTTCTTCGAGGCTGCGGAGCTTTACATATCACATTTGTACCCTAAGCTCTCAACCTTAATGGATTACTTCGAGAATCGGTTTATCTCCATATTGGTTGAGCCGGGTAGAATCGGAGAAGCTCAAAAAAATGCCGCCTTTGAGACGGAAGAAACTTATAAGGGACTTTTGGAAAAGGGTGAAATACTGGCATCTCAGGCCAATATTTACCACAGTCCCTTTGATATACTGGAAAAATTGAAAAAAAACAGGGCAGTCTACTTTTCTATGCTGCCGAAAATATATCCAGGCTTTGAGCCCCAAAACTTATACTCTTTTCAGTTTCGGTCCATGCCTCCTCTTTACGGAAAACTGGATTTGTTGGCAGAAGAAGTTTTAAGACTTAAACGGAAAAAATACAGGACAGTGCTCCTTTCCGGTACTACGGAACGAGGTGAGCATCTGGCTCGGAGCTTGCGAGAAAAAGATATTGAGGTTGGTATATTTACCCAAAAGGACGGGCCTATTTTGCCCGGTCAGGTGGTAGTAATGCCCGGCTCGCTGGAGCGAGGCTTTGATAATCCGGAGATTAAGCTGGCTGTTTTTTCTGAATCAGAGGTCTATGGAAGATCCAAGAAACAGCAAGCTCGACCAAGACACAAAGCAAAGGGTAAAAGAATTACCGATTATCAGGAACTGAATATGGGTGATTATGTAGTTCATATAACTCATGGCATCGGAAAATACATGGGTGTTGAGTCCCTGGAAGTGGGGGGCCATTTGAAGGATTATTTTGCACTGATGTATGCCGGTGGGGACAAACTCTATGTGCCTACAAATCAGGTGGATTTAATACAAAAATATGTGGGAGCCGATGAGGCAACTCCAAAGCTTCATAAGCTGGGGGGCAATGAATGGAATAGAGTCAAGAGCAAGGCTAAAGATTCTATAAAACAAATGGCTGAGGAGCTAATAAAATTGTATGCTGCCCGGGAGTCTGTGAGAGGTTTTGCTTTTTCCGCCGATACTCCATGGCAGAAGGAATTCCAGGATATGTTCCCTTATGAAGAAACTCCCGATCAGTTGGCTGCCATCGAAGAAGTAAAAATGGACATGGAAAGGCCCCAGCCTATGGATAGACTGCTGTGTGGTGATGTGGGTTACGGCAAGACTGAAGTTGCTATGAGGGCAGCTTTTAAAGCGGTAATGGACGGCAAACAGGTGGCGGTGCTGGTTCCCACTACTATTTTGGCTGAGCAGCATTTTCATACATTTTACGAGCGGTTTAAGCCTTTTCCCGTAATAGTGGAATCCATCAGTCGATTTAAGTCACAGTCAGAACAAAGGCATATTTTGACGAAACTAAAAACAGGAGAAATTGACATAATTATCGGTACTCACAGATTGCTGCAGAAAGATGTGAAATTTAAGGATTTAGGTCTGTTGGTGGTTGATGAAGAACAGCGATTTGGCGTGTCCCATAAAGAAAAGATAAAGCAATTCAAGAAAAATGTTGACGTGCTTACTCTTACGGCTACCCCCATTCCAAGAACTTTACACATGGCTATGAGCGGCGTAAGGGATATGAGTTTAATAGAAACACCGCCGGAAGATCGATTTCCAATTCAGACTTATGTGGTAGAGCATAATGAGTCACTTATTCGGGATGCAATCATTCGTGAGCTTTCACGGGAGGGGCAAGTCTACTATGTGCACAATCGGGTTCAGACCATTCATGAGGAAGTCCAAAGCCTTAAACGGCTTGTACCTGAAGCGCGGATTGCAGTGGCTCACGGTCAGATGAATGAGGATGAATTAGAGGAGGTTATGCTTGGTTTTTATGAGCATGACTATGATGTTCTGGTGTGCACTACCATTATAGAAACGGGCCTTGACATAGCAAATGTGAACACGCTGATTGTCACTTCAGCCGACAAATTAGGTCTTTCACAGTTATACCAACTGCGGGGGCGGGTGGGCAGGTCCAATCGGCAGGCTTTTGCCTATTTGACTTATAAAAAAGACAAGGTGCTTAGCGAGGCGGCGGAAAAGCGGCTGTCTGCCATTAGGGAATTTACCGAATTCGGATCGGGGTTCAAGATAGCTTTAAAGGACCTAGAAATTCGCGGAGCCGGGAACATTTTGGGCACTGAGCAGCACGGACATATGATGGCGGTAGGATATGATCTTTACACCAAGCTGCTGGCAGCGGCGGTGAAGGAACTGAAGGGTGAGAAGGAACAAGAGGAGTTGCGTCCTGTCTTAGAACTGGACATTAGTGCCTATATTTCCGATGAGTATATAAGTAATGCATCTTTGAAGATGGAAATCTATCGACGGATCGCATCGGTGGATACCGTTGAAGAAGCTGATGATCTTGAGGAGGAGGTGGAAGATCGCTTCGGTGATATTCCGGAACCTACCAGGAGCCTGATCATGATATCCCGCATCAGGGTTCTGGCAGCTAAACTGGGAATAGGAAGCATTATACAGCAGGGTAAAGTAATAAACATGAAATTCCATAATACCGATAAACTTACTCCGGAGATGCTGCTAAGCATCAAAGCGGCACTTAGTAGGCAGATAAATATTATAGGTACAAAGACTCCTATAATAGCTGTTAAAAGCAGAGGCAGTAAAGGCATAAAACTTTTGTTACGCCTGCAGAAGATTTTGGACGAAATAAAGGCTATGCAGGAATCCTGCAGTGTAGTATAATTAAAGAAGGCTCTAAACAACCGGGGACGAGGAGGATTTTATGAAGACGATCAAAAACTTGATTCTTTTATTAGTACTTGTCATAGCCATGACAGGTTGCCAAAATATAGAAAAGGTCGACACTCAAGGTAAGATTGTTGATGGTAAAGAGGTCATAGCTAAGGTCAATGATGAATATATCTTAAAATCCGATTATGACCGTCAGGTTGCTCAAGTTAAAAGTGCCCTGGAAGCTAATGGCCAAGATTTTTCCACTGCTGAAGGCAAGAAGGTATTAAAGGAAGTTAAAGAAAAAGTATTAGAGGCCATGATAACCGATCAATTAATACTGCAGCAAGCAAAAGATGATGATGTGGTCTTACAAGAAGGAGAATATGAGCAAGCCATAAATGATTTGGAAAAGTATCACGGCGGCAAGGATGCTCTGGACACATATTTAAAGCAGCAGGGACTTAACAGGCAGTCTTTTGAAAAATTGGTGCAGGAGCAGCTTATAATAAATAACTTTAAAGAAAAGCTTACATCAGATATAAAAGTTACTGATAAAGAAGTTAAAAAATATTATGATGATAATAAGTCCATGTTTGAGCTTCCAGCACCGGAAATACGGGCAAGTCACATTTTAGTTGATACGGAAGATAAGGCAAAAGAGATTTTAGCTGAAATTGAAAACGGAGCTGATTTTGGTGAGTTGGCAAAAGAGCATTCCAAAGATCCCGGTTCCAAAGAATTAGGAGGGGACTTGGGGTATTTTGCCAAAGGCAAGATGGTGCCTGAATTTGAAAGAGCGGCTTTTGCGCTAAAACCAGGGGAAATAAGCGATATTGTAAAAAGTGAGCATGGTTATCATATAATCAAAGTAACAGGTGAGAGAACTTCTTTGAGCTACGATGATGCCAAAGACTATATAAGAATCAACTTGGAAAACACCAAAAGAGAAGAGGAGTTCACGAAACATCTGGATAAGTGGGAAAAACAATCGAAAATAGAAAAATATTTATAAGCTATCTCATATTGCCTTCAATGAATAGAACCGCCATCTGTGTTATATACTATATCTGAAAGGAAAACCAGAATATAAGGAGGGAAATCAATTGAAGGCAACAGGAATTGTTCGGCGCATAGATGATCTGGGCCGGGTAGTGATACCCAAGGAGATCCGTCGGACCCTCAGAATTCGCGAAGGCGACCCTCTTGAGATATTTACGGATCGGGAAGGGGAAGTAATACTAAAAAAGTATTCCCCAATCGGGGAACTGGGGGACTTTGCCAGGGAATATGCTGATTCACTTCATGATTCTGTAAATCATATCACATGTATTGCTGACAGAGATGCAATCATAGCCGTTGCCGGAGCGCCGAAAAAGGAGTATATGGACAAGTCGGTAAGTCTAGCTGTTGAAAAGATTATGGACGAAAGAAAAACCGTCCTTATACCCAAAACCAGTGAGAAGGATTATATACCAATTACCATAGATGAGGAAGAAGGTAAAATCAAGTATTCAAGCCAGGTTATTTGTCCTATTATCGCTGAAGGCGATCCCATAGGTGCCGTTATACTTCTTTCTAAAGATCTCAATATCGGCATGGGAGAAATGGAAGTTAAGGTGGTCGAAACGGCGGCGGGATTTTTGGCAAGACAAATGGAACAATAAAAAAATAGCAGCTAAGCTGCTATTTTTTATTTGCCGTTTCAAAGATTTGAGCAAAGTTTTTCAAAAGTTTAGATGGCAGATTTAGCTTCTTTCGGTTGTTTCTTACCATTTGCCGGACCTGCTGCTGCAACTTCATCAGCTATGTCGGAAAACTTGACAATATTCTCGGCAAAGCTTTCCGAAAGCTTCTTTGCGGTTTTATCATAGGCGGCTTTATCCTTCCAAGTATTTCTGGGGTTTAATATTTCAGAGGGAACATCAGGACAGGTTTTGGGAATCTTGAGCCCAAAGATGGGATCCTGCTCATATTCTACCGAGTCTAAATCGCCGTCCAATGCTGCCTTGATCATAGCCCTGGTATATTCAAGATTCATACGCCTGCCTACTCCGTAGGCTCCTCCGGTCCACCCGGTGTTTACCAAAAACACGTTGGAATTGTGCTTTTCGATTTTTTCACCCAGCAGCTGGGCATAGACCATAGGTGAAAGAGGCAAGAACGGAGCACCAAAGCAAGAAGAAAAAGTTGCCTGAGGTTCAGTGATTCCTCTTTCAGTGCCGGCTAGTTTGCTGGTGTAGCCGGAAATAAAGTAATACATAGCTTGTTCTTTGCTCAGCTTGGCTATGGGGGGCAGCACTCCGAAGGCGTCGGCAGTCAAAAAGACTACAGTTTTGGGATGGCCTCCTACACCGGGAATTACCGCACCCGGAATAAATTCAACCGGATAAGCCGCCCGGGTATTTTCTGTTACTTTATCACTGTCATAATCGGGAACCCTCGTGCTTTCATCTATTATAACATTTTCCAATACAGAGCCAAATTTTATAGCATCGTAGATCTGGGGTTCTTTTTCTCGAGTAAGGTTAATGCATTTGGCGTAGCAACCACCCTCAAAGTTAAAGATGCCTTCTTCGGTCCACCCATGCTCATCGTCACCGATCAGGTATCGGTGAGGATCAGCGGAAAGGGTGGTTTTTCCGGTGCCGGAAAGCCCGAAAAACAGTGCTGTTGACCCATCTTCTCCCACGTTTGCAGAGCAATGCATGGAAAGAACGCCTGCCTCTGGCATCAGGTAATTCATTACCGAGAATACGGATTTTTTTATTTCACCGGCATATTGACTGCCGCCGATGATAACTAACTTCTTCTCAAAACTGATGATGATAAAAGCTTCGGAATTGACTTTATCAGTTTCCGGATCAGCTTTAAATCCAGGGGCACATATTACCGTAAAGCCCGGTTTATGGTTTAAAAGTTCATCCTGTGAGGGAACGATAAAAAGTTGACGACAGAAAAGATTTTGATATGCAAATTCGTTAATGACCCGTATGGGTAGCCGGTATTTGGGATCGGCTCCAGCAAAACCGTCAAATATAAAGATATTACGATTTTGAAGATATGCCGTAAGTTGTCTCAGTAGATTTTCAAAATGTTCCTTCTCGATGGGCTTATTATTTCCCCACCATATTTTGTCGTGAATGGAAGGCTCATCAACGATGAATTTATCGTTAGGCGAACGCCCGGTATATTTTCCCGTGTAAACATTGAGGGCACCGGTTTCGGTTAAATGACCCTCTCCCCTCTTTAGCGCCTCTTCAATCAGACGGGGAACTGATAGATTTTTGTAAACGTTATTAGTGTTAAAAAGACCGATGGAAGCTAGTTTATCCATTAGTAAGACCTCCAATTTCTAAAAAAATCATAATTAGAATCTATTATATAACATTTTTTTAAACCTGACTAGTTTAGAATTTACAATTTCTAATGAAAAATACATTGATTAACTAATAGTAAAGCTATTTTTTAAAGGATACTGCTTATTAAAACAGCGTACCTGTATACGGTACAAGCCATAATCTTTTTAATAAATATTGCCGCACCATATATAATAGAATATAATAGATGAAGAGTTTAAAAGAAAGGCGGATATCTTTTTGGCAGAGAATAAGGATTCCTTTTTAAAAGGTGCATTAATCTTAACGGCAGCAGGATTTTTGGTAAAAATCTTAGGAGCTATATATAGGATTCCCTTGGCACTTTTAATAAAAGACGAGGGAATGGGTCTTTATCAAATGGCTTACCCCATATACTTAATATTGCTTTCCATTTCAACTGCCGGTCTTCCCACGGCAATATCCAAGATGGTATCGGAAGATGTTGCTTTAGGTAGATATAAAAACGCCTATCGCATATTTAGGGTTTCCCTGACAGTACTGGCTTTGGTGGGCCTTATTTTGACCTTAGTCCTGGTAGTCGGGGCTGAATACTTAGCTATAAGTGTTTATCGAAATCCCAAAGCTTTTTATCCTATTATAAGTATTGCACCGGCAATATTTTTCGTTTCGGTCATGTCTTGTTTCAGGGGGTTTTTCCAAGGTTTACAGGACATGACCCCTTCGGCTATTTCCCAAGTTGTGGAGCAAATAGGTCGAGTGGTGGCGGTATTCATTTTAGCAGATTTACTGCTACCCCGCGGTGTGGAGTATGCTGCCGCCGGAGCCGCTTTCGGTCCGGTGGTAGGTGCGGTGGCGGGACTGGTAGTACTTATCCTAGTGTATTATAACAGAAAAAGGTCTTTGGTTCAAAAAATGCACCTTGATGGGGGCAAAGGTCTGGAGAGTTCCATACATATCATTTACCGTTTGTTTTTCTTTGCCGTTCCCATAACCCTGGGAGGGCTCATCAGTCCCTTTATGAATATGGCTGATGCTGCTATTGTAAGCAGTCGGTTGCAGCAAGCGGGATTTTCAGTGAAACGGGCAACTGAACTTTTCGGACAGCTCACCGGTATGGCTGCTCCGCTCATAAACTTGCCCGTTGTTGTGACAACGGCACTGTCTGCAAGTCTGGTGCCTGCCATTTCCGAGTCCATAGCCTTAAAAAACAGGCAAAAGGTTGCCTTAAGGGCTGAAACCGGTATGAGAATGAGTGTGATATTTGGTCTACCGGCAGCAGTAGGTATGTATGTATTGGCCGAACCGATAACAGTGCTTTTATTTCAAAACGCTGAAGCCGGAATATCGTTGCAAGTGCTTTCATGGGGAGTGGTGTTTTTAGCTCTTACCCAGACTACTACCGGTATTCTCCAGGGTATTGGCAAGACCATGATTCCCGTGAAAAATATGTTGATTGGCGCAGTTATTAAGGTCTTCATCAATTACTTTCTCACAGGGGTACCCCATATCAATATAAAGGGAGCGGCTCTCGGTACGGTGATAGGTTATTTGATACCTTCACTTTTAAATTCTGC
>DUNY01000394.1 GCA_012839145.1 Thermoanaerobacterales bacterium | reverse complement strand
GTTTCTGAAAAGATTCATCGATAGATGGGTGTGGGCGTTAATAAGCCCAGGCATAGCCAACATATCTTCAGCGTTAATGACTTTTTGAGCCTCAAAATCAGTTATTATCTTTTCAATCTGGGCTATCTTTTCACCTGCAATGGCAATATCGGCTTTTTTTACCACAAACTTTGTATCTTCATAAACTAATACTTTAGCGTCCTTTATCAATATATTCAAAGGTCTCCTCCCTTATAAAAATAATGTGTTTTAACAACTTTATTTACACAATTATACTATTGGACTAAATTCAAGTAAAGCATGTAGAGACAGATATTATTCTAAAAAATATTATGATATACTATGATATGTCAATTTTGATTTGTCTTTTAAAATTATCTTCGTTAAATTCTTTCTTTGTTTTATTCTGCAGTAAGGGGTGAAATTATGATTAAACATTTTATCAAATACTATATGCCGCACATGCCTTTGTTTTTACTAGATTTTACCAGCGCCTTTTTAGTAGCATTACTGGACTTAGTTTTCCCAAAAGCGGTAAATATCGTGATAGATAAGGTCCTTCCCAAAAACGATATTCAACTTGTTTTTAGAATCGGTATATTTCTCTTTGTCCTTTATATGATAAAATACATATTGGGGTATGTGGTTCACTACTATGGTCACGTCCTAGGAACCAAAATCGAATATGACATGCGCCAGGATATTTTTGGTCATGTTCAGAAACTTTCATTTGCTTATTTTGATAACACTAAAACCGGTCACATCATGTCCCGTATTGTGAACGATCTAAATGATATATCCGAGCTAGCCCATCATGGCCCTGAGGATTTCTTTATTTCTGCCATTACATTACTTGGAACATTTTTTATACTACTTCAAACTAATTGGCAGCTTACAGTCTTAATTTTCGCCATCATGCCTTTTATGGTATGGTTTGCCTTCATGAAAAACCGTGAAATGAGGTCAGCCTTTAAAAATACACGAGTGAAAATTGCTGATATAAACGCACAAGTAGAGGATAGCATCTCAGGTATACGAGAGGTTAAGGCTTTCGCTAACGAGGAGCATGAACATATAAAGTTTGAGCATGGCAATAAAGAGTTCAGGTTAGCGACACAGAAGGCTTTTAAGATTATGGCAGAGTTTTTTTCCGGCATTGATTTAATGGCAAATCTCATAAATTTATTGGTCCTCATTGCCGGTGGATGGTTGTGCTATAGAGGAAAAATGACTATTGGCGTTCTAGTTGGTTTCCTGTTATATGTTTCAATGTTTTTACAGCCTTTACGTCGAATGATGAACCTTCTTGAATCTTTCCAAAAAGGGATGGCAGGATTTGGCCGTTTTATAGAAATTATGGAAACTCAGCCTGACATAGTTGACAATCCCGGAGCTGCTGACCTAAATCAAGTTAAGGGTAGTATTACTTTTGATAATGTAACATTCAGTTATGACAATAAAAGTCAAGTTTTTTCAAATGTCAGCTTTAAGATTGAACCAGGAGAAACCATAGCTTTTGTAGGACCTTCCGGAGCCGGAAAGACAACCCTTGTAAGTCTGATTCCTCGATTTTATGAGGTTGATGATGGCATTATAAGGATTGATGGAATTGACACTAGAAGTGTTACACTGAAGTCTCTACGACAAAATATAGGTATAGTTCAGCAAAATGTGTTCTTATTTGCCGGAACTGTTCGGTATAACATAGCATATGGCAGACTTGATGCCACCGATGAAGAAATAATAGAAGCCGCAAAAAAAGCTAATGCCCATGATTTTATCATGGAATTGGAGGACGGCTATGATACCTATATAGGTGAACGAGGCGTAAAGTTATCTGGTGGTCAAAAACAGAGATTGTCCATTGCCAGGATTTTTCTGAAAAACCCGCCCATCCTTATATTGGATGAGGCGACTTCAGCCCTGGATAACGAAACTGAAAAAATTATACAAGAGTCCTTGTTTGCCCTTTCCCAGAATCGCACCACGTTGATAATAGCACATAGATTGGCTACTATAAGGCATGCCGGGCGGATCTTTGTTTTAACCGAAGAAGGAATAATTGAACAAGGAACACATCAGGAATTGCTTGAAAGAAAGGGAGCATATCACCGTCTATATGCCGCTCAGTTTGAAGGTTAATCAGGTTTGAAAAAGATGACGGTACCTCTCCCTAAAGCAAGAGCTGTTATTGTTCGGAGCGGTCAGAGACCGTGTAAGGGCGGTCTTTGACCGCTATCTTTTTGAATAATAACGGTCTTGCTAAAATGGATCAGTTGCCGTCATCTTCACCTCAGAAGAGTTTCCACATTAGAACTAATCTTACTTTACAGCTTTGATGGCATCATCTATAGTAACAAGCTCTTG
>DUNY01000431.1 GCA_012839145.1 Thermoanaerobacterales bacterium | reverse complement strand
TAGGAGAAGTGCCGGAAGAATATGTTTCAAAGCTGATGGCACAGGAAAAACCGATTTTAGACAGTATTACTGACAGCATTTTTGACATAGAAAGCATTGAAGACCTAGATAAGTATTTAAACTAATCTAATCCTCTCCTACTGATTTTAACACTACTGATAATCCGTCTTTAGATTTTTCAATTAAAATTGTCAAAAGTCTTGGTAAAAAGGTACACATTCAACTTTAGTGGCCCTGATGCTTGAGCTGCGACAGCAGATGCGACATCAGGGCCGTTTTTATTTTTTTTCCTACCAAATCTAAAACTTTTTAAAATTATTTGATATTTTTAACTGCTCCGGAGTTGAAAAGGTGACAGAGTGAAAGGGAGACATAATATAGTGTGACAATAACCCCGTCCCCTTGACAACTTATACCTTCTGAGCAAAGGAAGAGAAGAAGGCATAGCCGAAACTGTTTTAAAGCCTTAATCAATATTAAGCGATTAAGGCTTGTGCTATTTCTTTAAAATCAATGTGATTTTGACTTTGAATATGATTTATGCATTGGGGATTAACTTTATCTGTGCCGCTAAAGGCTCCACAAAGATCGCCTACTATAGAAGCATTGGTGTCAGCATCATCACCAATATTTACTGCACCAATTATACCCTTTTTAACATCACCTTCGGCTGCATAGAAAATACCAAGGGAAAGGGGGATAGATTCATAACTTTTCATACTGGCACCTATATACCTGTAAAGATCTAGACAAGTTTGTTCAAACCCATTCTTACGATTTTTTTCTACTAGTTCAATAGCTAATTGAATCCTAGCGGCAATGGAAGGTGATGGTATATCAAAACCGGCTTTTTCACCTAGCAGTGCACCGGAAAGGGCAGCCTCCAGGACTTGCTCTATGGAACTATCACCTTCAATGGCAAGAGAAACAGCTGCAGCGATGGCACAGGCTCCTGCAGTTCCCGACTTGCTTGCGTGGGGCATTTCGGAATTAATGTATTTTTTTAAAAATGAAATGTTATTCTTTACTTTTCAAGAATAACGTGCTAAAATTAAAAAACAACATTACGAAATGTATACTTTTCATCTAACTGGGAATAATTATTTTTAAAAAAGGAATGTAACTCTTTAAAATTGAAGAAAAACGAGCCAAAAATAAAAATGAGGTGATTGAAGTGAATGTCTATAACGAATTGGCAAAATTTCCGGTTTTCTCTATTGACGAAGTACATAAGTTAACCGGGAACGTAAAGACGGCCTATTCCCGGCTTGGCCGATTAATGAAAAAAGATTTAGTAAGAAAGATAAGAAGGAATATATACTCCCCAGTGAATCCAGTGACAGGGCAGGTGGTGGCGTCTCGTTATCAAATCGCCTGTGCAATAACGGACACCGCTTACATCTCTCATCACAGTGCTTTTGATTACTATGGATTTGCAAATCAAGTATTCTATGAAATGTATGTTTCTTCCGAGACGAAATTCAATAACTTTGAATACGATCATGGTTAGCAAATCCAGGGATATATTAATATATCCATCATTTTTTCAGAACATCTATGCTGAGCTGTTAACATTGTTACGGCATAAGACCGTTCCTTAACAGCCTAATATTAAACATTTGTCCAATATTAAGCCATTTACGGGAAAATATGGCGAAATATGAATTTTTTCGTAAAAAAGAAGGAAAAAGAGAATTTAAGTCGAATATATAAAAAATAAGCTAAATTTATCAATTTTGGAGTAAAAAGGACTAAAAAAATAAGATAACAAGAAAATAAATACATGAAAGGAGATAGGGCGGGGTAATACAGAGGAGGCAGTAGACTTGATAGACATTCACAGCCATATTTTGCCGGCCATTGACGATGGGTCCCCGGACCTGGAAACATCAGTAAAAATGGCCCAAATAGCAGTATCTGAAGGCATCACGGAGATGATAGCAACACCGCATTTTATTGAGAAGGATAAAGAAACCGACAAAAATACAATAATTCAAAAAGTAGAGGAATTGAACCGGGAACTTGCTCATAGGTCTATAGACCTAACTATACTACCCGGCCAAGAAATATTCCTCACTCCCGGAGTTCCTGACCTGTATGATAGGGGTAAGCTTCTAACCTTATGCGATGGTGATAAATACTTGCTTGTAGAATTGCCCCTGATGAGCATCCCTCTTTATGCCTTAGATGTAATCCATAGCCTAAAGCTAAAAGGCTTAAATGTAATCCTTGCTCATCCGGAAAGAAACATCGAAATCGCTCGAAACCCTGGTCGCCTTAGAGAATTTATAAAAATAGGCGCGTTGGTTCAGGTTAATTCTCTGACCCTTTTTGGCGTACTGGGGAAAAATGCAAAACATACAGCGGAAAATATAATCAATTCCGGGATGGCTCATTTCATTGCCACCGACTGTCATACAGCTCGCACACGGTCACCGCGGATTAAAAGAATTATGAAGTTTCTAACAGAAGACGCTGCGAAACTTCTGCTTAAGGACAACCCCTCTAAGGTTTTAAAAGGAAAAGATATAGACTCAAAACTGGAAGCATATGACGGTAAAGATATAGGTTTTTTCAAAAAACTTACTGTATTCATTGATAGTATTAAAAATGCAAGGGAGGTGCGACATGACTTTTAAGACAAGAGCAGCTTTAGTTTGGGTCTTAACATTGCTCTTGACATTGTCATCCTTCTCTGTGG
>DUNY01000402.1 GCA_012839145.1 Thermoanaerobacterales bacterium | reverse complement strand
GATACAGGACAGCGCTATTATAGCGGCAGCTACCCTTTCAGACAGGTATATCTCAGACCGGTTCTTACCCGACAAAGCCATAGACCTTATGGATGAGGCAGCAGCTCGTCTGCGCACCGAGATCGACAGTATGCCTGTGGAACTTGATGAAATAAAGCGGAAAATAACTCAACTGCAAATCGAAGAAACCGCCCTAAAAAAAGAAAAAGATGATACATCCCTTAAAAGACTGGAGAAAATACGAGAACAGATAAGTGAACTGAGTAAGGAATTTGAAGAATTGAAGGCCGTTTGGCATAAGGAAAAAGAAGAGATAAATCGTGTTCATAAAATAAAATCCGAAATAGAATCAGTGAAGCTTGAAATTGAAAAAGCCGAACGTGAATATGACTTAAACAAAGTGGCAGAACTTAAATTCGGAAAACTAAATGAGCTGGAAAGAAAACTGAAAGCTGAAGAAGAGGCCATTAAACAAAGACAAAAACAAGGGAGCCTTTTGAAAGAGGAAGTGGACGAAGAAGAAATAGCGAGAGTTGTAAGTCAGTGGACCAGTGTTCCCTTGAATAAACTCATGGAAGGCGAAAAACAAAAACTCCTTCACCTTGATGATATTCTCCATCGCCGAGTCATAGGTCAAGATGAAGCGGTGAAAGCCGTAGCCGATGCAGTGCTGCGCGCCAGAGCCGGCATAAAGGACCCTGCAAGACCTGTGGGCAGCTTTATATTCCTGGGTCCTACCGGTGTGGGTAAAACTGAGCTTGCCAAAGCTTTGGCAGAAGCTTTATTTGATGATGAGCGAAATATTATCCGAATAGACATGTCCGAGTATATGGAAAAGCATACGGTTTCAAGGCTGATAGGGGCACCTCCGGGATATGTGGGCTACGATGAAGGCGGACAGCTAACGGAAGCAGTGCGACGGCAGCCCTATTCAGTAATACTCTTTGATGAAATAGAAAAAGCACATAATGATATATTCAATGTGCTCCTTCAAATCCTGGACGACGGACGGCTCACTGACGGAAAAGGCCGAACCGTTGATTTTAAAAATACCGTACTGATAATGACCTCAAATATAGGAAGCCAAGAAATCCTCGACTTTCAAGCTGCAAAGGATATAGACTTTTCCGATATTAAAGAACAGGTTTTAAGCCTGATGAAACATTACTTCAAACCGGAGTTTTTAAATCGAGTGGACGAAATAATAGTATTTCACCCCCTAGAGCTCAAACATATGCAAGAAATCTCCGGTCTGCTGCTCACAAATTTTGCTCAAAGGGTCAAAGATACTGCAGGTATTGATTTAGTATGGTCGGAAAAGACCTTAAGTTACCTGGCCGAAAACGGATATGACCCCAGCTTCGGTGCCCGACCGGTAAAAAGGCTGATACAGCAGGATATAGAAACACCCCTGAGCCGCAAGATAATACAGGGGATAAAACCCGGAGAAAAGATAAATATTGATGACATAATTTTAGGGCGGTAATAATAACCGCCCTTTTTCCCATATTAAATATCCATTATGATTGGTAATATCATCGGTTTTCTCTCAGTTTTTTTATAAATGTATTCCCTCAAAGCTTCCTTAATCGCATTCTTCTTAGCAGACCAGTTTCTGCCATTACAATTTAAAAGGGCATTCTTTGCTATTGCTCTTACTTCCTGCAAAAATTCTTCTGATTCCCGCACATATACAAATCCCCTTGATATAACATCAGGGCCTGTTACAATACTGTCCGTTTCCTTCTGTATGGTTACCACAATAATGATCAGACCGTCTTCTGAAAGATGTTTTCTGTCTCTTAATACGATATTGCCTACATCTCCGATACCAAGGCCGTCCACGAGAACCTTTCCGGCCTGAACATTACCGTTTATGCGAGCTTCGCTGGAATTTATCTCAAGGACCTGACCGATTTCCATAATCAATATATTCTCCTCCGCCATACCTAAGCCCTTGGCCAAGTTTGCATGCTGCTTCAGATGCCTGTATTCACCATGAACGGGCATAAAGTATTTTGGGCGAACTATCCAATGCATCAGCTTTAGCTCTTCCTGGCAGGCATGACCGGATACATGTATATCTGCCAGTGCTTCATATATAACATCCGCACCTTTTTTAAAGAGTTCGTTTATTACCCCTGAGACGGACTTTTCATTTCCGGGGATAGGCGAAGCAGAAATAACCACAAGATCTCCACTTGAAATTTCCACTTGTCTATGTTCCCCCAATGCCATTCTTGAAAGAGCGGACATAGGCTCTCCTTGGCTTCCCGTTGAAATAATGACAAGCTTCTCAGGCTTATAGTTTTTAATTTGTTTTATGTCGATGAGTATTCCTTCAGGTATTGTCAGATATCCTAATTCCATTGCTTTTCTACTGACATTTATCATGCTCCTGCCACATATGGCAACCTTGCGATCAAACTTTACAGCTGCATCCACCACCTGTTGAATCCTGTGGATGTTTGAAGCGAAGGTAGCAACAAGTATTCTGCTTTTTGTATTGACAAATATTTTTTCAAAGGACTCTCCTACCGTCCTTTCGGACATACTGTATCCCGGTCGCTCAGCATTTGTGCTGTCTGACATCAAAAGCAGAACACCTTTTTTCCCCAGCTCTGCAAAGCGCGCCAAATCAATGGGGTCACCTATAATAGGTGTGTAGTCCACCTTAAAATCCGATGTGTGAACAACTATACCTACAGGCGTGTGAATTGCCAGTGCCACAGCATCTGCAATACTGTGAGTGGATTGGATAAACTCCACCTTAAAAGCACCCAACTGTATTGTCTGACCCGCCCGTATAGTTTGTAGGTTGCAATCTGATAATATTCTATGTTCCTCAAGCTTATACTCCAACAATCCCAGTGAAAGCCTGGTTCCATAGACAGGCACGTTAATGTCCTTTAACACATAAGGCAATGCTCCGATATGGTCCTCATGCCCATGAGTCACTATGATTCCCTTTATCCGGTCTTTGTTTTTTAATAAATATGAAGTATCCGGTAATACCAAATCGATCCCAAACATTTCATCATCGGGAAATGCCATACCACAGTCAACAACTATAATGTCTTTCCCGTATTCAAATACAGTT
>DUNY01000377.1 GCA_012839145.1 Thermoanaerobacterales bacterium | reverse complement strand
GCTTCTTAAATTTCCTACTAATTTGGTTATAGGCTTAACAAACCACATGCCGGCTAATACAACTCCCACCATCCCTGCAATGAAGGATAAAAAAAGAGATATGACCACATATAGCATTATTTGCCTTGCAGGTCTAAATAAAATCGGTTCCTCAACAATTCCAATAAGGGCCCACCTGTCCTTTTCAAAGGGGGTGCTGCTGTTGTATAAGTCTAAATAATGGACACATCCATAAACAGTATCCATGTTGTTTTTACCTTGCTTAATCTTATATATGTTTTCATATTTTATATTCCCATCTAATACCGTTTTGGTGCTGTCTCCAAAATATTTATTAAACATAGGGCCGCTGGAGATTACGTTTTCAAAAACCATGTCATCCTCGTGGCTAATAGCTAAAAGATACGCACCTTGTTTGTTATCCGCTATTTCATCATAATAAAGCATCTTGCGCAAATAGTCCAAGGTTAAATCAATCCCAATAACCCCATAAGGATTTCCCTCTATGTCCAGAAGAGGTACTGAATAAGTGATTGCCTCAAAACCATACTCGCTGAGCATGAAAGGCCTGCTCCAGTATCCCAAATCGGAAATATCATTGCTCCAGTTTTCCTGAGCCGCCAAAAAAGGCTTATAGTAAAAGGCGGCAGAATCGTCCTCCTGAGATAAGGTGAACCTAGGCGACCATCCCATCCCCAGGGAAATGTCAGCTTTTCGGGCAACCGCCGAAGGGCCTATCTCCATGCTAAGGTCAGAGTTGTCAGCAGGGTTAAATAAAGGGTCTAGATCCCTAATATATACTCCTGGATGCTCTTTTCCGTTTTCTCCGGTAAGCACAATAAAAGCACCGGTCACCATACGCTGCCTGAGTACAAAGATAGTATGGTCCACCGTTCGCTCCAAAAATTCAAAGGCCAAGTGGGGCTCTTGCTTCAAAGTGGAGAGGGTTATTTCTTTTTCCTCTAGATACGAATCCATGGCAGTTTGAATATCGTGTTCGAATTTTGATAGATTTGACCACCTTTGAATCATTTCATTTTGAAGGTAATTTTTCCTGCTGAACACTCTTTTCTCCAATAAGTCCACGGAATTATTATTTAATTCTTCTATGGTGCCTCCATACCATATATTGCCGGCAATTAAAAATGTCTGGATCAATAACACTGCCAGCATGGAAAATAATAATCGCACCATTATTGAGTTGCGTTTAAACCCTTTTTTAATCATGAACTACTGCTCCACCTTTTATATGACCTTTATTTATTGCGCCCTTTAAGCTCTCTTTTAATTCCGTTAGCCACTGATAAAAATTATCCTCTGTGGCGACCTGTTTCACTGCTTCCTCCCTAGTTCTTCCTTCTTTTAATAGCTCAACAACCTTCTCTCTGTCTGCTTTTGACTTATCTATTAGAGATTTTGTCAAAACCTCTCTGGCATCAGTCCCGTTTTCAAAAGCCTTATTGGTGTATAACTCATAAGTTTCAAGCTGCTCTACAAGTATCGAAAGTGAGGAGCGTAATTTGTCCAAAACCTTGGTGCCTTTGTTATTAGCTAGGTATTCTTCTATGACTTTTATGTTGTTGGCTTCCTTTTTCACGGGCATATACCCGGATTCCAGTGAGAACTTGATGTTTCTGTCCTTGTCAGTGAACCATTT
>DUNY01000282.1 GCA_012839145.1 Thermoanaerobacterales bacterium | reverse complement strand
CACAAAGAAGTGCCAACCACATAGTATTATATGATTCGTCCTACGGTGAATCTACCAAAACCAATGCATGGGGAATGGAATTGACGGTGGTGGATGATGTTGTTCGCAATATAGTTAATATTAAAAATGATGATGGAGTATTGATAGACAACAATTCACTCATACCTTCAAACGGAGTGGTCATATCCATACATTTGGGAAATCCTTTCTATAATGAGCTGCATGAAAGCGTGAGGATAGGTGATACTGTAACAATCGCGGTTGATAATATAAAACCTTACAGTGCCGGTAAGAATACATATGATGCGTTCAATCCCATATCCATTGAGGATAATCCTCTGGCCTGGGATGAGGAAAAAGGTGAGCCATATGATAGTTTTCGAGGTCCGGATCAGATAATAATTTATGATTCAAGTTACGGTGATTATACTGGTACAAACCCATACGGCTATGAGGTGTCGGTTGGCCAGGATGGTAAAATAATTAATACCGGTGGAAACAATTCACAAATCCCGGATGGAGGGTTTGTAGTATCCAGTCACGGTGCTAAGTCAAAATGGCTTCAAAACTATGCCCGTTTGGGTTCAACGGTGATATTGAATAAAGAAAAAAAGGAAGTAAGGATTGTTTTTACACCGGATTCGTATGTGGATATGGCTATTTTCAGCATAAAAGCGGCCCAGGACAGTCTGGATTTGGCAAAAGTTCAGTATATGGACATTGATTATGAAGAAGTGCAGAAGATTATAGATTCAGCCGAATCCAAAATGCAAGATGTTTATGAACTGTTAAATCAAGGCCAATATAGAGAACTTATAGAAACCGTAAGTGATATACAAAATGAAGCAAACCAAGCGTATTATATGACCTTTGAATCCCCAAAGATGGAAAACAGGGCGGTATGGCACAGGCCTCGAGAGACAACTATTGATGAAGTAAAGAAGCGTCTTGATATGCTTCAAAGCATCAACATAAATATCGTATATCTTGAAACATACTGGAATGGGTACAGCATATACCCCACAGACAATGACATTATGGTGCATAACCCCATATACGGCGAGTTTGATGTATTGGAAGCATATATAGAAGAGGCCCATGCTAGGGGAATGGAACTTCATGCATGGGTTGAAGATTTCTTGGTAGGTCAAAATGTGGCAGAGAAAAAACCTGAATGGATGATCGTGAGCAGACAGGGTGAAAAATATTTTACCGATAGTACGGGAATAAAATATTATTATATGAATCCGGCTCTGCCTGAAGTCCGTGACTTCATATCCGGGCTGTATAAAGAACTGATTAAAAAATATGACATTGACGGTATACAGTTTGACTATATGAGATATCCTGAATCCGGGGATTATTCCAATGATTTTAGTTACGATTCATATACAAGACAACTTTTCAAAAACTGCACCGGCACCGATCCCATATCATTAACTGTAGAAGATGAATTGTGGCAAAAGTGGTGTGAATTTAGGGCTGATATGATAAATTCTTTTGCCTACAGAATTTGTTCGGAAGTGAAGTCCTTAAAACAGGATATTCAAATATCGGCAGATGTATGGCCGGATTATGACAAGACTGTCATAGATACGTTTCAGGATCCAAAGGATTGGACAATCCGGGATTACCTAAATATTTTGATACCAATGTCCTATTATCTTCATGAACAACCGGTTACGGAGGATATAAATAAAACACAGGCTTTTGCCAAAGGGCATGCACAGGTAAATGTAGGGCTTGCTACAACGACGAAGATTGACACAAATATACTTTTAAGACAGATAGATGCTGTAAGATCCGCATCTGCTAACGGTGTGGGGATTCTTGAACTTCAGTCTATTTTTAACAGAGGTTATGACAGCGCATTAAAACTCGGTGTGTTCAGATACCCCGCAATTACGAATAAAGATACTGAGCAATCGGTAAGCCTTGTGCTTCAGAATATTATAAGAAAGATTGATGACTTATATTTAAAATATGGCGGTATGAATAATGAAGAAGCACAAAAATACAAAAAACTGGTTAGGGATATCAGGGTTGATTTTAAAGATAGTAAAGATGCTGCAAAAAATGCGGATTTACTAAGAAATAAACTTGAAGACCTAATAAATGTCATAGATAGTGATGAAACCCTAAATAGGCAAGTGGCAACAAGAATTAGCACAGATATTGTTGCTGTAATTAATATAGTGGAGGAGTATATTTCAAGTCTCAGATTTGTGGCAAATCATAAAGTAAAGGAATTTCAAGTGGTTATACCAATAAAGGCGCTACAAAGGGAGAAAGAAGTACCTTTGAAGGTGAGAGCCGTATTTGACGATAATAGCTCTGCGATGATGTATCTCGATAGCTCCCAATATAAGATAACCACCAACGATCCCAAAGTAGCCAGCATTGACGGTGATGTACTAAAAATCGGCAAAAAAGGAAAGGCAACAATTACAATAGAAATTCTGGATACCTTTAATTTTAACATTGCCAGAGGTGTAGGTAAGAAGATAAGATTTACGGTAAATCCGAGCAATGAAGATGTGGTAGCAAGTTCAGATTTTGGCAGGTTAACATCATCAGATGTAACCGATACCCAAGCCACTCTTAACTGGGATGGGGCGGTGGTAGATTCAGATATTGTTGGATACACGGTGTATCGTAACGGTAAAAAAATAGCCACGGTTTTCGACAATACTTTTATTGACAAAGATTTAAAATCAGATGCGGTATATTTTTATAAGGTTTATGGATACAACACTTCCGGAAAGACAATATACAGGAGCAATCAAACAACAATTAGGACAAAACAGCCAAAACCTATTAGAAGCTATAAAGGCATTCATTAATCAGAACAAAATGTAAGATACTTTATCATAGATTTATTATTTCGGAGGCAAGAAATGATGAACGAAAAAATAAAAAGTGCCTTATTATACATCTGTTGTTGTTTAGAAGAATACGATTTGCTTTGGGCTCTTACAGGCAGTACTAATTTTAATATACAGGGAATAAATATAGATATAAACGATATTGATGTACAAACAGACGAGAACTCCGCTTATAAGTTTGAAAAAATTTTCAAAAAACATATTGTTAAACCAGTTGTATTTTCATCGACAGATAAAATTAGATCTCATTTTGGGGTTTTTGAAATAAATGATGTAAAAGTTGAAGTCATGGGAGATATTCAAAAGAGATTACCAAACGGTGAATGGGAAAAGAAAAAAGAGTTGAAAGATATAATTGATTTTACTATTTTTGAAGGGTATAAAGTACCTGTATTAAATTTAGTTTATGAAGAAAAGGCCTACAGAATATTAGGCAGAGTAGAAAAAGCCGACATGATAAAAAACTTCTTAAGTTCCAGAGAAAAGGCAGAATAATTCAGTGATGGTGCTCACTCTAAAGGGGGATGAGTAATAATGAAAGGGTCGTATCGATTTTTGTTTTTTTTACATGCATTTGTAGGATTAGGAGCTATAGGCGGAGGGTTGGCAGCCATTTTAACTCCTTTAGAACCATTGGGAGTTTCGACGGAATTATTAAGTAATTCCCCTTTTAATAATTATCTCATACCCGGAATCATTTTGTTTACTATAATTGGCCTCGGGAATATAATCAGTGTTGTGACAATTCACTTCAAGTCAAGATTTCAAGGATATATAAGTAGTGTTTTTAGCTGGGCTTTAGTCATTTGGATTACTGTCCAATGCAT
>DUNY01000151.1 GCA_012839145.1 Thermoanaerobacterales bacterium | reverse complement strand
GTAATGGGGCATAGAACTATTGGGTCCGGAAGCGACTATAGGTTCGAAGGATAAACCAGATGCCCCCTTTTCCAGGCAGAGTTCCTCTATTCTTTTCTTTATATCTCTTTCCTTTAAACCCGGTCGAATGAATTCAACCAAGTCTTGCACCACTTGGTCAATGATTTTTGACGCTTTTCTGAGGTTGTTAATTTCTTCCGTATCTTTAATAATTCTAAGTCCACCTACAAGGGTATCCCCCTTGATAAAGTACCCTTTAATAACCTCTTGTATATCTAAAAGATGAACGGCAGAAATACCGTCATTTACAGCTATACACATATTATCAAGATCAAATTCATCCTTTGCTTGTTTTAGCACTCCCAAAAACCCCTCACCATCGTACCATACATATATCTTTGCGTCGTTGCCCATACGCTTTTGAGTTTCTTCAAAATAAAGGGAAGGGCAGATGTAAAAGAAACTTCCATCACATAAAATAAATAACCCCTTAAACCGCTCATCGGCTGAAGGGGTGAGTCCTGTCAAGTATTCTAAATCCGGTGAGGGTCCTATGAGGACAGCGTTAATATTGTCTTTTTTTAGTAAATCTGCCAGTCGCTCAATGCGGTCGATTCTCATGGAAAAGCTCCTTTCAGTTGAAACATTTATTCTATATGTATTCTATATATTTATGTTTTTTCCTCTATTTCTATGGACTTTCTTTTTATACATCAGTGCATATAAAGAATGTGTTGGTAAAATACTACTGTATAGGAATAATTGTTCATTGCATTTTTACATATCTTCCAAGTGAGGGTAATAATATGTTTTGCTGGATGAAAAAATTATATAGATTAATAATAGCCTCCAATACAAAGCAAACCCCTGAGCAAAGTTCCTCGAAAAAAAAAGATGATCCTTTGTCCGGAGATCTTAAAGTAAATCTCAAAAAAATAAAAGAAACATTTGCTAATGCCAGCGATATAGTGATACGGCAGTTCGAAATCGGATCCGATGTCCGTATAGATGCCTTTATTGTTTATGTAGATGGTCTTGTAGACAAAGAGATAGTTCAAATAAGTTTGATGAAACCCCTGATGATAGATATGCATTTGGCTAAAACTGATGATTTTTTTAATCGCAAAACAGCCTTTGAGATAATCAAAAAGCGGATTTTATCCATCAGCGAAGTTAAAGAAATCCATTGTTTTCAAGATGCGGTTGATGCAATTATATCCGGGGATACCGTGTTATTTTTAGACGGTTCTTCTACTGCTTTAATAGCCGGCCTTCGAGGATGGGAAGCCCGAAGTATCACCCAACCTGATACAGAAGTTGTTGTGCGGGGACCTCGAGAGGGTTTTACCGAAACCTTACGCACCAGTACCGCACAACTTCGGAGAAGGATAAAAAACCCAAATCTTAAGTTTGAAAGTATGAAAATAGGAAGGCAAACCAAAACCGATGTGGTAATCGCTTATATTAAAGGTATTGTTGATGATAAGATCGTTGAAGAAGTTAAAAGAAGGCTTTCTCGCATCGATACCGACTCCATCTTGGAGTCCGGCTATATAGAAGAGTATATCGAAGATAATCCCCTTTCCTTTCTCCCCACAGTCGGCAATAGCGAAAAACCGGATTTGGTGGCAGCAAAAATGCTGGAAGGGCGGGTAGCGATCCTGACTGATGGCACTCCTTTTGTGTTAACGGTTCCCTATCTATTTATTGAAGCTTTTCAAAGCACTGAGGACTATTATTCCCGTCCTTACTACGCTTCGATTTTAAGATTGTTGAGGTTCACGGCTTTTTTCATCAGCGAATTTGCTCCGGCCTTCTATGTGGCCTTAACTACCTATCATCAAGAAATGATTCCACCAGCCTTGCTGATAAGTATGGCAGCAGCTAAAGAGGGTACTCCTTTTCCCGCTTTTGTAGAAGCAATGATAATGGGTGTTATATACGAAATCTTGAAAGAAGCCGGTGTACGGCTGCCAAGGCCGGTAGGACAGGCTGTAAGTATCGTAGGCGCACTTGTTATAGGAGAATCTGCGGTTTCAGCCGGTCTCATAGGTGCCCCTATGGTTATTGTAGTCGCTATTACCGCCATTTCAGCTTTTGTAGTATCATCTATAAGCGACACAGTATCAATTATGCGGCTTTTATATGTGATTTTAGCGGGAGCTCTTGGGCTTTTCGGTATAATGATTGGAATTGCCGGTTTTTTAACTCATCTGGTTTCCTTGCGTTCCTTCGGCGTGCCATACCTCTCTCCTTTAGCTCCTACAACCATGCAAGATATGAAGGATGTATTTGTCCGAGCACCCTGGTGGACTATGTTTACTAGGCCTAGAGTGATAGGTTGGAAAAACCCGGTCCGGCAAAAATTCCGTTTAATGCCCGAAGCTCCGGACGATGATGAGGATGAGTAGTAAAACCTGATTAATTAGAGAGGTGCCATATGCTGGAAGATGGAAAAATAACAAACCGACAATTTATGTTTATCTTTGTCCTTACCCGTTTGATGCTGACAATAGCTTATATTTCTTTTTTTGACGCTCCACCATGGAATCAAGATGAATGGATATCCGATATACTATCACTGCCAATGCACATCTTGTTTACTCTTCCCGTTTTTCTTCTAGCACAGCGTTTCAAAAATCTTTCTATAATCC
>DUNY01000153.1 GCA_012839145.1 Thermoanaerobacterales bacterium | reverse complement strand
GATTTTTGCTACAAAAAATGGCACTGTAAAAAAGACATTGCTTTCAGAATACGCCAGTTCCCGTAAGACAGGCCTTATAGCCATAACCCTAAAAGAAAATGATGAATTAATAGGAGTGAGATTGGTCGATCGAAAAGAACAGCTTATACTAGGTACTCACTTAGGAATGAGTATAAGGTTTTCCGTGGATGATGTAAGCTCCATGGGCCGCACTGCTCAGGGTGTAAAAGGTATAAATCTTCGCTCAGGTGACAAAGTGGTATCCATGGATATTATCCGAGAAGATCAGGATGTACTGGTGGTTACTGAAAAAGGTTTTGGCAAACGCACTGATGAAAAGGAATTTAGGTGTCAGGCTCGGGGAGGCAAAGGTGTAATAATTCAAAAGATAACCGATAAGACCGGTTCCGTGGCCGGGTTGCGGGTTGTGGGAGAACATGACGAGATCATGCTGTGTACCGCTACTGGGATAATGATACGCATGCTGGCTTCTGAGATATCAAAGATGAGCCGGAACACCCGAGGTGTGACCCTCATTAAACTTGAAAAAGACGACCATTTGGCATCCATGGCAGTGGTCACTGAAGATTAGACGGGAATTTGATTTACCACCATGCGGCTGTCGTAACCGCAATCGGGGCAGGAAAATAAGTGGATACATTGGTGGGTCGGCTTGCCCATGGTGACCAGATCACGATCAAGATACGGATTATAAGGGTCAAAATAATCTTCCACACGCCCTCGGTCTTCCATGATATTTCCACACCGGGGGCAGTTTTCACTGACATCTATCAGAGCATTGCATAGAGGACATTCAAAATCCATGATGATCACCTCATGGTTAGGATGCCTCGCTTCTAAGTTTTTATGAGTTTGCAGATTAGCGTCAATAGTGTCAAGGGGACGGGGTTGTTGACACACTACTACTTTAGACAGTGAGGTGCAGGTAGTTAGGTAATGCCGTTCGCTCAGATTAATTTTTCTATGGTTCTAAGGCTCCATTTTTGCAAAATCCTAAAGCTTTAAGCTAAAGTCTAACTTTGGTAATGAAAAAATCTAAGCAAGATATCGTAAATTCATAAACTATATCCCGCTATTGTTATCCGCATAAAGCTTTTTAACGGATTTTCAAAAATATCGCCAAGAACCATAACGAAAAACTAATAATTTGCCCTCTGCCATTACCTAACTACCATAATGGAATTTTATTCTTTTACAAAAAAATAGTAGGAAACGGCCCTTGTGCCGTTCCGTTTTGGATGACTTTTCGTACTAAATCAAAAATGCTATTTGGGAGTAAATGAGTTTGAAAAAAAAGGTAAAAAAGAGGGTTGAAGTGCCGCTAGTTGAGGCACTGAGAAAATACGGTGACAGGGATTCTGCCAGATTTCACATGCCGGGCCATAAAGGTAGGGAGTTGGGGAGGCTTTTCAAGGATTTAAAGAAAAGCCTGTATAAATGGGATGTTACTGAAATTCCCGGCCTTGATAATTTACATCAGCCCCAGGGTCCCATAAAAAGGGCTCAGCAAAAACTTGCACAGCTTTATGGAGCAGATGAATCTTATTTTTTGGTCAACGGTGCGAGTTCAGGAGTCATAGCCATGATGGGAGCGGTGCTTGCACCGGGTGATGAAATTCTAATTTCTCGGGCAAGTCATAGGTCTGTACTGTCTGGCTTAATACTCACCGGTGCCCGACCTGTGTATGTTATGCCGGAAAGGGACGAGGATCTTGGTGTTTACACACAGGTGACTCCGGAAGCTGTGACACAAGCATTAATTAAAAACTCAAATGCAAAAGGGATGTTGTTGACAAGTCCAGTATATCAAGGGTTTAGTCCGGATCTTTCGGCAATTTCCCAGATTGTCCATAGTAAAAGAGGTGTTCTCTTGGTGGACGAAGCTCAAGGCCCCCACTTCGGTTTCAGTTCCGCATTACCAACAGGTGCAGGACAGGTAGCCGATGCATGGGTTCAAAGCCCTCATAAGATGCTAACTTCATTTACTCAGAGTGCGTGGCTGCATGTGAAAGGCAATAAAATTGACCGGGAAAGGATGAAATATTTCCTTCAGCTGGTAACAACCACCAGCCCCTCATATATCCTCATGGCTTCTTTAGACATAGCCAGGGCTGTTATGGAAGACCAGGGTAAAATTTTGACGGAGCGGGCCTTGGAATTGGCAGATAATTCCAGGAAGTATATCAATAAATTAACCCCTTTTTATTGTGTGGGGCCTGAGATACGAGGACAGAAGGGGATTTACGACATAGATTTATCCCGACTGATGGTGAACGTATCCAAGGCCGGGTATACAGGATATGAAGTGGAAGAGATACTGAGAAAGCGATTTAATATATATGCTGAGTATGCGGATTTATACAATATTTATTTTTTAGTTACCTTTTCAAATACTAGAAAGGATATTAGACAGCTGATAAAAGCTCTATCCCGTTTAAAGGCTAGTGCCAATATTCAAACATTTATACATTGGCCGGATAAACTTCCTACAAAAGTTCTGGAGCCCAGGGACGCCTTTTATTCTCCGGGTGAATACATATCATTAAGAAAGTCCCGGGGGCGTATAATAAAAGAAGCATTGGTGCCATATCCTCCCGGTATTCCTTTGCTCATGCCTGGTGAGATTATTGAAAAGGAACATATACAGGTGCTGGCAGCCTTGCTAAAGTCAGGAGGACACTGTCAAGGTGTAACTTCAGGAGAATTCGTTCAAGTGGTGCCAGGCATTTAACTTATTAACATTCATGGCCCCAAGGTCATCGATAATGATGAAAAATATTTTCAAATTTTAATATAGCCAATGGCACTAACTATTCACCAATGATATTATGGTTACAGTGTAGAAAACCTGCCACCATCTTCACCGGATTAACTTTGCACACTGGAATTAATTATAGATATCTGCTTTTTTTTCGACAATAACGCTTCCTCAGATTAATTTTTCTATGGTTTTTAGACTGGTTTTTATAAAATTTTAAAGCTTTAAGCATTCCGCAAAACGTTATGGAAGAGGAGATCTGATCCTATGAGAGGTAAGTTTATAACCATCGAGGGGCCCGATGGGGCGGGAAAAACCACCCAGGTCAGAAAAATCACCAATTATTTAGACTCAATAGGATATAAGGTGTTGGTGACTAGGGAGCCAGGAGGTACTTCTTTAGGTGAAAGGCTTAGAGATATGGTTCTGACCTTGAAAGGAGAAAGCCCTGTACCTGAGGCGGAAGCACTTATTTATGCAGCCTCTCGTGCCCAACTGGTTAAAAAGGTCATCAATCCAGCCTTGGAAAGGGGCAATATTGTTTTATGTGATAGATTTGTGGATTCAAGCTTGGCTTATCAGGGGTGGGCTCGTGGATTGGGGATTCAGGAACTTACAAATATTAACGGCTGGTTTTTAAAAGATACCTGGCCTGACCTTACGGTAATCTTAGATGTAGATCCAGCCCAATCATTGAAGCGGCTTCGGGGAAAAAAAGATAGATTAGAGAAAGAGACTTTGGCCTTTCATCAAAGAGTGAGGGAAGGGTTTTTAAAGGTACACAGCATGTACCCAAATCGAACAACAATTGTGGATGCTTCTCAATGTCCTGAACAGGTATTTGAAACAATATTGTTTGAGATTAAAAAATCAGGTATAATAAATATATAGCAAGCTACATGAATATTTAAAAAACAAACAGCCCGACCAATAAATTAAAGGAAGGGGCGATGGTTATGAAAATGGTAATGGCAGTGGTGCAGGACAGTGATGTGGGCCGGCTTGTGGAAATATTGAGCCAAAAAAAATTCGGCATAACAAGGCTGGCCAGCACCGGTGGTTTTTTAAAGAGAGGTAATACAACCCTGATGATAGGTGTGGAGGAGCAACGAATTGAAGAACTCCTAGATATAATTGAAAGAATGTGTCGTCCTAGAAAACAGATTGTGACACCGCTACCGGCAGGGCCTGCAGATGCCTATGTGCCATATCCCGTTGAAGTATCGGTGGGAGGGGCTACGGTTTTTGTCATGGATGTGGAGAGGTTTGTGAAGATATGAGGGTAAGCTTACAACCGGAATTCGGTCTACCCAAGGATGTGTTAATTCACACAGATCAGAGCAACCGTAACTTTTCGGAGCATTTGAAGAATGTTAAAAATAATCATATAAAACACCGAATGGACTTAGAACTCAATGCCATCAATGACATTGGCCGTAGACTTTTAAAAAACATGTCCCTATCGGATTTAAGAGAGTACAGAAAAAAAATAGCAGAGTTTTTAAAAATGTGCATTTCTCAAGGCTTTTATTTCAAAGAAGAGCAACTTCCAGCCCGCTATGGACGCAGTAAAATACTTTCAATTGTCAAAACCGTCAATCAAAAACTTATTGACTTGGCGGAACAACTGCTTTCTGAAAACCGGGATTCATTGAAGATAATGGCATTGGTGGATGAAATTCGAGGTCTGCTGTTGGATCTATATAGTTGAGGTGGTATATTGAATAACTTATCACATGCCTATATTTTTTTGGGAACTGAAGAGGAAACGATGGTACAAGCTTTGAAACTAGCCCAAACTGCCAACTGTGAAAATAGAGAGTTAGCTCCTTGTGGATTCTGCAGCACATGTCAAAGAATCGAAAGCAAAGTTCACCCTGATTTGGTTAATGTATATCCAGACGGAGCTTCCATTAAAATAGAACAGGTAAGAAAACTGATATTGATTTTGACGGAAAAACCCGTGGAAGGCACTAAAAAGATTTATATATTGCATGAGGCTCATACCATGACACTTCAGGCTCAGAACGCTCTGTTGAAGAGCCTGGAAGATCCCATAGCCGAAAGCATTGTTATATTGCTTTCAAACAACCTGAAACAATTGATTTCCACTGTTGTGTCCCGATGTCAGATTAGAGATTTTTCTAAGCTTGGGCTAAAGCCCACTCTTCCGGTAAGCTTAAGGCAAAAGATTGCGGACATATTACTTCATACCACTCAGAAAGGCGAGATTATTGAATTTGGAGTGTATGTAAAGGAGCTTTCGGATATTGATGAAAGGTCTGAAGAAATACTGGAATTTGTTATTTCACTGTATAGAGATGCATTGCTTGTAAAAACTAATAGCAGAGCAGCATTAATAAATAAAGATTTAGAACCCGTAATTTATAAGCTTGGTTCAAAGCTCTCCGTAGGTACCATTCTTAAGGCCTTGGATCTTATCCATGAACAATTGAAGGCTGTAAAATCCAGGGGCAACAAGAATCTGATTTGGTACAATTTACTTATGGGCCTTGAGGAGGTAGTTTAATTGATAACGGTTGTAGGTGTAAGGTTTAAAAAAGCCGGAAAGGTTTATTATTTCAACCCCGGAGGTCTTGAGCTATCCGTAGGTGATAAAGTTATTGTGGAAACAAGCCGAGGTGTGGAATACGGTGAAGTGGTGACCGGGCCTAAGGATGTGAGGGAAGAAGATATTATTACACCCCTTAAAGATGTAATGAGAGCGGTTACACCGGAGGATGAGGATGCAGTAAGAGAAAACCGGATAAAGGCCTTGGATGCTGAAAAAATAGCCATTGAAAAAATAGAGAAACACGGACTTGATATGAATTTGGTGGATGTGGAGTACACCTTTGACAGAAGCAAGTTGATTTTTTATTTTACTGCAGACGGCAGAGTGGATTTTCGTGAGCTGGTAAAGGACCTAGCAGCAGTATTTCGCACCAGAATTGAACTTCGTCAGATTGGCGTAAGGGATGAAGCCAAGATGCTGGGCGGCATCGGACCTTGTGGCCGATGTATCTGCTGCTCTTCATTTTTAGGTGAATTTGATCCGGTATCTATTAAAATGGCGAAACAGCAAAACCTGTCACTAAACCCCGTTAAAATATCAGGGCTTTGCGGCAGGTTAATGTGCTGTCTCAAATATGAAAGTGAATCATATGAAGACAGTACGGTTAAATATCCCAATGTGGGGAAAAAGGTCATAACCCCCGCCGGTGAAGGAACAGTGATTGCTATATATAAACCTAAAGAAACCGTTAGCGTTCAAATGGATGAGAACAAAGATGTAATAGAATTTCCGGTAGAAGAAGTGGATACAGATGAATCATGAGTATTGACTGAACAAAGGTCATCATATATTATATAAGTTAACCCTTATGGGTATATCCTCAAAAAGGAGGGATTCCTTTGTTTTTTTGGAATTACACTATGATAATACTACTTCCCGCCATGATACTGGCTATATACGCCCAAGCCAAAGTTACAACTACCTTCGAAAAATATCTTAAGGTTCCTGCTAAAAGTGGTATGACAGGTGCCGATGTAGCTCGGCAAATATTAAACCAGAGCGGTATTTATGATGTATCCGTCCAAATACAGGGTGGAAGGCTGTCTGACCACTATGATCCCAGGCGCAAGGTCCTAAAACTTTCCAGCGATGTATACAACGGCAGATCTCTGGCGGCTCTCGGAGTAGCTGCTCATGAATGTGGTCATGCCATCCAACATGATGTGGGATATGCACCGCTGGCCTTGCGAAATGCCATTGTTCCGGCAGCCGGTATCGGATCACAAATGGCCTTTCCCTTATTTTTCATGGGTCTTCTGTTTAGAGCGGATACCCTTATGATGCTGGGAATACTGCTGTTTTCCATGGCGGTGTTATTTCAAATCATCACTTTGCCTGTGGAGTATAATGCCAGCAATAGGGCAGTGGCGGTTTTGGAAGGTCATGGATTTATTGACAGAAGTGAAATAAGACCGGTGAAAGCAGTGCTCAGTGCAGCAGCTCTTACTTATGTAGCTGCTACATTAATGGCAGTCATGCAGCTTTTGCGCCTTTTGGTTTTAGCAGGAGCGGGCCGAAATAGAAGATGATTTAGGATGAAACCCCACAGTTAAAAACCGTGGGGTTTTGATTTTGGTTTCAAAGCAGGAATTTAATAATTTACGTTGAATCTTATTTTAACAGCTTATAACCTGGGGGTACAAAACAATGAGGCAATTATCAGTGGGGATTATCGGAGCCGGTAAAGGTGGTACAGCTTTAATAGAAACAATGGAGGATTTCGATAACATCAAAATTGAGGGGATTGCCGATATAAATCCTTCGGCTCTGGGCTTAGAACTGGCTGGGCAAAAGGGCATAAGATGTTTTAAAGATCCTAAAGTCATGATAAAAGAGTGTGACTTTGATGTGGTATTTGAGGTAACCGGAGACGAAGAACTGGTCCGAAATCTGCAGGATGAAATACCCGACTTGACTGCCTTGGTTGATGCCAAAACGGCTAGTATTATGCTTACAATTATTCGGGACAGGGAAGAGCTATTAAAGATAAAAGAAATCAAGGAGCAGCTATCGATAATTTTAAACTCGGCTCAAGAAGGCATTCAGATGGTGGATAAAAACGGCATAATCCAATATGTAAATGAAGGATATACGCGCATAACCGGAATACCTGCCAGCAAACGCATCGGCAGCAATGTGTTTGATGTTTCCCCCGATGGGGCTTTGGCAGAGGTTTTAAAAACAGGCAAGCCCTGCCTTGGTAAACCCAATAGAGCTGTGGGCTCTAATGCCGAAGTCATCTCCAATGCCTCGCCTGTCATTGTCAACGGCAAAATGACAGGTGCAGTGGTGGTATTTCAGGATATTAGCGAAGTGATTCGACTGACCAAGGAACTGAGGCGGTCCACTTCTGTAATTGACGGCCTGAAAGACGAGATTAAAAAAATGAACGAAGGCCAGGGCAGTTTTGAGGACATTATATGTCAAAGTCCGGTGATGCAAAGTATAATTAACATAGCTAAAAAAGCCGCCGGAGAAGATTCTACCATATTAATAACGGGTGAAAGCGGTACGGGTAAGGAACTCTTCGCAAATGCTCTTCACGGAGAAAGTCCCAGAAACAATAAGCCCTTTATTAAGGTAAATTGTGCCGCTATTCCTGAAAGTCTCTTAGAAAGCGAACTTTTTGGCTACGAGGCAGGAGCTTTTACAGGTGCGGGAAAACTTAAATTGGGAAAATTCGAACTGGCCAGTGGTGGCACGATTTTTCTGGATGAAATCGGGGATATGAGTCCGGTGCTCCAGGCTAAAATCCTTAGGGTGATTCAGGAACAGGAGATAGAGCGGGTAGGCGGTTTTCGACCCGTTAAAATTGATGTTCGTATTATTTCCGCTACCAACCAAAACCTATTGGAGCTAATTCGTAAGGGCCGTTTCCGGGAGGATCTTTACTTCAGACTGAATGTTATCAATGTCCACATACCACCCCTAAGGGAAAGAAAGGAGGATATCGTAGCATTAGCTGAAGTATATATCAGGGAATTCAACCGTAAATTTTATAAAAATGTCAAAGGTTTAACTAATAAAGCTCAGGAACTGCTGCTTGCTTATGAGTGGCCGGGCAATGTGCGGGAGCTAAAAAACATTTTTGAAAGGACAATTCTCATGGCCGAAGGGGAGTGGATTACCGAGGATTTATTGTTACCTTATTTTGATAGATTTAAAAAAAGATCCAGAAACAAAGGAGGAATTTTACCTATTGAGGAGATGGAGCGCAGAATGATAAAAAAGGCTCTTGAGGAATACGGTATTAGTGTTGAGGGTAAGCAAAAAGCCGCTAAGGCATTAAAAATCTCCTTAGCCACCCTTTATAACAAAATGAAGAAATATGAGATTAAATTATAAAGGAACTAATATTTAAAATCTAGAAACCACATTCTAAATTCTGGAAAACCACAGCAACCTGTGTTTTCTAAATATTTCATCGGAACTACTCGTCAAGACTTATAATAATTAGAAATTCCATATACCAATAGGCCCTTTAAGCCTGGAAGAGGGCTCATATTTTTTGGCATGAGAATTGCATATTATTTATTGATATAAGTAGAATATGAAAGGGGTACCTCCATGCAGTCAACAGATGTAGTAGTAATCGGAGGTGGAGTTATAGGCTGTTCTGTGGCATACCACCTAGCAAGAAGAGGAGTATCGGTGACACTAGTGGAGAAAAGCGATATTGCTTCAGGCACTTCCGGTGCCTGTGATAAGGCAGTGCTTCTACAATCTAAAAATCCTGGTTTACACCTAAAGATGGCGTTGGAAAGTGTAAAACTATTTCCCGGCTTACAAGAAGAATTAGATGTGGATATAGAGTTTAAAAAGGACGGCGGCATGATCGTCATCTATACGGAAGAACAGTGGAAAATAATGGAGCAGTTTGTAGAAAGACAAAACAAACTGGGCCTTGCAGTGCAACTGCTGGGAAAAGATGAGGCAAGACGGCGGCAGCCGGCTTTTGCTGAGAATATTGTGGGTTCAACATACAGTCCCATGGACGGTGAAGTGAATCCGATTTATCTAGCTTTAGGTTTTTTTAGAGGGGCTAAAAAATACGGTGCAAAAACAATGCTTGGCACTGAAGTTAGGGGAATAAAACTGGAAAAAGGTCGGGTATGTTCGGTAATCACGGACAGAGGGAACATAAATACCAATAATGTAGTCAATGCCTGCGGAGTATATGCTCCCTTTATTGGTGCCATGGTGGGACTTGACATTCCCATAATACCTCGTCGAGGGCAGATTATTGTGACAGAACCGGTGGCTCCGTTGATTCATGGGGATGTGAACTGTGCTAGATATATTACTGCCAAATTCCGGCCTGAACTACTGGGCAATGATGAATCCGCCCGGCTGGGTGTAGGACTGTCCTTAGGACAAACCGAAAACGGCAATCTATTAATAGGCGGAACTCGTGAGTTTGTAGGATATAGTAAAAGCACTACACATCGAGCCTTGCGTGCAGTCTTGAAACATGCGGTAAAATTGGTTCCGGCTTTAAAAGGCATAAATGTTATCAGAAGTTTTGCTGGCCTTAGGCCTTACACTCCGGACGGTCTTCCCATTCTTGGAAGGGTGACCCGGATAAAGGGTTTTTACATGGCTGCAGGCCATGAAGGTGACGGGATTGCTCTTTCAGCAATTACCGGCAAGCTCTTATGTGATGTAATTACTTATGGTACAACTTCGCTGGATATAGACATGAATAAACTTTCATTAGAAAGATTTAAGGAGGAAGATATAGATGTTTTTCGGAAGAGTCATAACTGCTATGGTGACGCCGTTTGATGAGGAGTTGAGGATTGATTATAAAGCCCTGGAACAATTGATAGAACATCTTTTAGCAACAGGGACGGATACTTTGCTGGTGGCAGGTACTACAGGTGAATCACCAACCCTGTCTGACGATGAAAAACTGGAATTATTTAAAGCCACCAAGGCTATTGTCGGGACAAGAGCAAAGATTATGGCAGGCACAGGCAGCAATTCAACATTACACAGTGTTGAACTATCAAAAAAAGCGGAAAAAGTTGGTGTGGACGGTTTGTTGTTGGTTTCACCCTACTATAATAAACCCACTCAAGAAGGTCTTTATCAGCATTTTAAGTTAATTGCTCATGCAGTAGATATCCCTGTAGTGCCTTACAATGTGCCCGGCCGAACGGCGGTAACTATTGAACCTGAGACCTTGGCCAGACTTTCACGGATAAAAAATGTGGTAGCGGTGAAGGATGCGGGAGGTGACCTTGACAAGACAAGCAAAACTCGGGTATTGGCACCTGAGCTCGCAGTTTACAGCGGTGATGACAGTCTTACACTGCCAATGCTGGCATTAGGGGCAAAAGGAGTCATCAGCGTTGCATCACATATAGTAGGCAGTGAGATACAAGAAATGATAACAAGCTTTGAAAAAGGCCATACCAAAAAATCTGAGCAAATTCATTTAAAACTCATTAACATATTTAAAGCCTTATTTGTAACTACCAACCCAATTCCGGTTAAGGCCGCTCTAAACTTAATAGGTATTCCCGTAGGAGGATTGCGCCCGCCCTTGGGCTTGGCAGATGATAACACCATGGCAGCCTTGGAGAAAACTTTGAGGGAACTGGGAAAAATAGCGTAAAAATGGGAAAAATTAGCAGTAGGTAACGGCTCCAAGTTTACAGCCGTTACCTATACAATTTAAGCGATATATTATTTTTCATAACCCGGTAAATTCAGATTTCGAATATTAAACCGTTTAATCCAGAAGCGATTCAAAAGAAAAGGAGGTGAAATTTTCGGAGACTTCTGTTTTGGGAAAACAAACAATAATTAAAAAGGAGGTAGATTAATGAGTCTTACTGCTATTGTTTGGACTATCACGGTAATATTTTGTCTCATTTTCCTATGGATATCTCTTAAGGTTAAAGATGAAGCCAGTCAAAGTTTTTCTAACTATGCCATTGCCGGCGGAACACTGCCCTTATTTCTAATTCTGTTCACAGACATAGCTACTATCATGGGAGCCGGTAACTTTATAGGTCATGCAGCTCAAGGTTACCAAATAGGTATGCTGGATATTCCTTTCATTATCGGAGAACAAGGATCAAAAATTATTTTTGCTATTATTTTTGCAGGCCTTGCAGGAAAATTTACTTACAACACCCTCTCAGAAATGATGGACGATCTATTAATTAGGGATAAAGTTACGCGGGGTTTAGTAGGAGTTCTTACAGCATGTATTATGATTGCATGGGTGGGAGGACAGGGTAAAGGTATGGGAGATATTTTTGCTGCTTTTACCGGAGCCAATCCAATTCCTATTATAATGTTATTCAATGTGGCTTTTATCGTATATACATTTTTAGGCGGAATATATTCAGTTGTGTGGACAGATTTCTTACAAGGAATTATTGTAGTAGTCTTTGCTTTCATATTCTATGGTTATGCCCTTGCTCCGGTCAATTTTTCTTTGAGTGTTCTGCAGCAAAAACTGGCCGAGGTTGGTGCTGCGGAACTTGGGACCATAAGCAATGTGCCCTTTGGTGTGATTTTTAAGAACTTTATTACAGGGTGCTTTGGAATTCTTGCTGCTCAAATATACTGGCAGCGATGCTTTGCGGCTAAAGACGCCTCCACCGCCCGTCGGGGTATGTTTATCAGTGGTGTGGCCGCTGTCATATTTGTGAGCTTGACGGCAATGGTAGGTATAGTGACAAAAACATTAAATCCTGCACTAGAAAATCCAAACCAGGCCATGCCATGGCTTATGATGAACTACACACCCACTTGGGTGTTGGCAGTAGTATTCACTTTGATTCTGGCAGCGGCCATGTCCAGTGCTGACTCCAACTTGAATTCAGCGGCAATCATTCTAACCAATGACTTGATAAGACCATTTGCTCCAAATTTGACCGATAGACAACTTGTCAGATGTGCCCAGTATATAACCATTATAGTCGGCGTATTTGCCACATTGGCAGCCATCTATTCAAGTAGCATCATAGGCCTCTTTTCCAAAGCTTATACCATGGCCGGCGGCGGAGTAGTGCCAGTACTCTTGGTAGGTCTCCTTTGGAAAAAGACAGGAGAACCCTTTGAAATGGGAACAAAAAACAGTCGGGTTACCCCTTGGGGAGCTAGACTGGGCATTATAGTCGGTTCAGTTGTTTCCCTTTCACCACTGGGAATTCTTTGGGGTGTTGCCATTTCAGCTGTGGTTACCATCATTGTATCTCTTGTGACTCCTGACGTACCCGAGAGCTCATCACCAAACATCAAAGCATAAAAACAGGGTCATTTGAACATAAACCCGCAACTTGAGCAGTTCACCGACTGTAAAAGCTGCTGGGCAGCCTCTCTTTTCGGGAAATATTCCGTTTAGAGAGGCTCTTTTTTTTAAACAAATCGGGAGCATGGATGAAGAATCAAGGTAATGAATTTCCGATCTTTGTCCATAATGGATGGGATAAGGATGCCAAGCTGCACGGAAACCGGCTCAAGGACGGCTAAACTTTTGTAATAAACAGCTTGAGGAAAGGTCTGTCATATTCGTCAAACCGGGATCAATTATACATTAGAATAAAACACATAATAGACAGACAATACAAAAGGCATACAGAGCAGTCTAGAACATATACAATCAGTATAATAATTGTTAATAAAATCAGCCTTTGATATAATGGAATTACTATTTTACGGCAGAGGCGAAGTACAGTGGACAAATTTTTAAAATACCCCGGTGAGCGTATAGATGATTTATTGTGTAATGGACTAAAAATAATTCAACACAAAAACTCTTACCGTTTTGCCATAGATGCAGTACTGCTTGCTAACTTTGTAAAGGCGGGGAAAAAAGACAAAATAATTGATCTGGGCACCGGAAGCGGCGTGATTGCACTGCTAATTTCAGCTAAAACCGATGCTGAAGAGATTGTAGGAATAGAGATCGCTCAAGGGGCTTTCGACCGGGCTGTAAGAAGTATAAAGATGAACAGACTCCAAGAAAGGGTGAAAATCATTCATGGCAATTTAAAGGAGGCTGTCAATATTTTCGGTAGGGAGAGCTTTTCAGTGGTGGTTACAAATCCACCGTATATGACAGTAAAGGAAGGAAAAATCAGTCCAAATCCTGATTTAGCCATAGCCAGACATGAGGTGGCCGCTGCTTTGCAGGATGTGGTTAAGGCCGCCAGGGGACTTTTGACCTTCAGCGGCCGATTTTACATGGTGTACCGGACTGTCAGATTGACAGATGCCATATATGAGATGAAACTCCAAGGCTTGGAACCTAAAATCTTGCGTTTCATCCACCCCAGAGCCGGGGACAGCCCCAATTTGTTTTTGCTTATGGCCCAAAAAGGCGCCGGTCCCGGTTTGAAAATACTACCGCCTCTTGTGGTGTACAATAATGACGGCAGTTATACCGATGAAATAAAAGAAATATATTTTGGAAAACAATCGGAGGTTTAAAATGTTAAAGCAAGGCACTTTATATCTGTGCCCAACTCCAATCGGCAACTTAGAGGATATTACCTTAAGAGCTTTAAGAATATTAAAGGAAGTGGATTTGATAGCCGCTGAGGATACCCGGGTAACCATAAAACTATTAAACCATTTTGAAATCAAAACACCCCTTACAAGCTATCATGAGCATAACAAAAGAACCCAAGGTCCTAATCTAATATCTTTTTTACAAGAAGGGGAAAATATAGCTCTTGTAACAGATGCAGGAACTCCCGGCCTTTCTGATCCGGGGGAGGATTTGGTGAAAGATGCCGCTAAATCAGGTATAAAAGTGGTGCCGCTGCCGGGAGCAGCGGCGGCCATATGTGCACTGGTAGCTTCAGGTCTTAGCACCGAACGATTCGTATTTGAAGGTTTTTTACCTAAAAAAGCTCGAGACAGAAAGCAAAGACTGGCGGAATTGATTACAGAGCAACGGACTTTGATATTTTACGAAGCACCTCACCGTATGATAAAAACTCTTAAAGCACTACAGAACACTTTGGGAGACCGAAGGGTGGTCATTGCCCGAGAGATGACCAAAATCCATGAAGAATTCATTCGAGGAACCATAAAAGAAGTGATGGAAAGGTTTAACTGCGAGCCTCCACGAGGTGAGATGGTCATTGTAGTAGAAGGTGCAAATTCTGAGCAAAAATCCAGCCAAGTATGGGAAAATGGTGTAATTGAACACGAACTTTCAAGAAGAGATTTGATAAATAAACTTCAATCAATCATGCAAAAAAAAATGACCGAAGGTCTTACTAATAAACAAGCTCTGAAAAAAGCCGCCGTGGAATTAGGGCTTTCAAGGAACCAGGCTTATGAGTTGTTATTAAGGGGAAAATCCAGATAAAGCAAAAAGTGGCTCTGTTCAAGTCAGCCAACATCTCACATTGATGTCATACTAACCGACATATTAGTTATAGATCAAATTTGCAGAAATTTTATATTGACAAACTTTTAATTGTTAAGTATACTAAAGTTAGAAAAATAAAAACAATTTTCATAGAATGAAAATAGAGGGGATTATGAACACAAAGAATGATTATACGATCCAGTCAGTGGAAAAAGCATTAAAAGTGCTCCAAGTGTTTAATAGCGACAACTATAATGATAGCAAATCGTTGACACTTATGGAGATATGTGAGGAAACCGGTATTAATGCCAGTACTGCAATGCGAATTTTATACACTTTAAACAAAAACGGGTTTGTAGCTTTTGACAGCAATACTAAACAATATAGTTTAGATATCGCATTGTATCGTCTTGGTATGTCTATGTACAATTCAATTGATGTACATAATGTAGCACAGCAGCATATGAAGCCATTGGCAGATGAGACAGGTCTTGTAGTCTATCTTGCTAAAGTGGACTATGTTAATGATGAAATTGTGGTAATAGACAAAGTGTTTCCGAATACTGCAAACACTTGGCCTCAGATGGCAGCACGAGCCGGATATATTTTACCACTCCATTCGTCCGGTATAGGCAGACTGTATCTGGCTGAACATACAGACGACGAAATCCGTGCTATTTTGGCAAAAAAACAACTTACCAAGTTTACCGATAAGACTTTAACTGATGTAGAACAAATTTTGAAAGTAATTGCAGAGATCAGAAAAACCGGGGTTGCTTACAGCAACTGTGAAAATGAAGAATATATAGGATCAATTTGCGCTCCGATTAAAGACTATGAGGGTAAAATGGTTGCAGGAATAAGCTTAGGTGGCATTAAAAATATTATTTACGGAAAAAATAAAGATAAAAACCAAAAAGCTTTATTAAAAGTAGCTAAGCAGATTTCTGTCGACCTTGGGTATAGATAACCCTTTTATTTTTTTTAATTACTAAATGAAAGTGGTTTTTACTGTATAAAAATATATTTTTTTCCAAAGCTCCACAATTTATGTCAGCTGGATGTAAGATTTTCATACTTAAGTCTTATATATAGTTGTATTTATATACAAATTATTCTTTATATGTAAAGGAGAACGAGAATGTTAAGACAAAAAGTAGTGATCACAGATTACTGGTATGAAACACTGGATATGGAAAAGGCGGAGCTAGCCAAACTGGAAGGAGTTGAACTGAGCGCTAATCAATGCAAAGATGAGGACGCATTGGTAGAACTGGTTCAAGATGCGGATGCAGTAATTGTTCAATTCGCACCTATAACAAAAAAGGTCATAGATGCTATGAAAAAATGCAAGTTGATTGTGCGGTATGCCATCGGTGTTGACAACATAGACCTTGCCGCTGCCACCTCCAAAGGAATTTATGTAGCAAATGTACCTGATTATGGCATTGACGAGGTGTCAAACCATGCAATTACTTTACTGTTGGCATTGTCTAAAAAAATCATTCCATTGGCTGCTTCTGTTAAGGAGGGTAAATGGGATTATACTGTCAGCAAACCTCTTTATCGCGTAAGCGGAAAAACGCTGGGATTAGTGGGCTTTGGTCGCATACCTATAATGGTGGCTAAGAAGATGTCAGGTTTTGGAGTAAAAATTCTCTGCTATGACCCCTATGTAAATGAAAATGTCCCTAAGGAATACGGTGTGACCCCGGTGGAGCTGGATATACTGCTACAAAATTCTGATTACATATCGGTCCATTGCCCTCTGAATGACCAGACAAGGCATATGTTAAGCAGAAAGCAGTTTGACAAAATGAAATCCGGTGCCATTGTGATAAATACGGCCCGTGGTGGAATTATCGACGAAACGGCTTTGATTGAGGCTTTGCAAAGGGGTAGGATTGCAGCTGCAGGGCTGGATGTTACTGAGAAGGAACCGATTCCTCAGGATAGTCCACTTTTGTATATGGATAATGTCATTATAACGCCTCACAATGCTTGGTATAGTGAGGAATCTATAGCTACCCTTCAACGGATGGTAGGCGAAGAGGTTGTTCGTGTGTTGTCCGGTCAGCTACCAAAAAATCTTGTAAACAAGGAAGTACTAAATAAATAGCATTGGAGGGGAGAAAGTATGTTTGCTGTAATAGATTGTGGTACGACTAACACAACAATATTTATATTATCTGATGACAGTGAGTTAATCGCACAAGGAACAAAAAAAATCGGTGTAAGAGACACATCCATAACCGGTTCTAGGCAAGCATTGAAAAATGGAGTAGAACAGCTATATTTTATGATATTAAAGGAGCATGGAATAGATAACACAAAAATCAAGTTTGCCATAGCTTCCGGCATGATTACATCGGAGATAGGTCTTATAGAAATCCCTCATTTGGTAGCACCTTGCGGCCTTAAGGAGTTGTCGGATCATATTGAGGTCGTAAAGGATCCGAAGGTTTTAGATATAGGGGTGCCGATTTACTTCATCAGAGGAGTCAGAAATAACTATGGTGAGGATGCTACAGCCCACAAAATACGGCAAGTGGATTTCATGCGGGGCGAAGAGGTTCAATGCATGGGCATTTTAGAGGAACTAAAACCCCAGCTGCCGGTCAATATCGTAGTGCTTAGTTCACATACAAAGCTGATTCATATGGACAAGGAAGGAAAAATAAGAAGCTGCCTAACCACCATGAGCGGACAAATCTTTGAAGCACTTAAAACTGCCACCAACGTAGGAAAAAGCATAGTTGATTGCCAGGGTGGTGAAGAGGCCGGTGGCTACAGTTTTGAAGAGATAGTAGCTATTGCTAAGGATTGTGCGGAAAACGCAGGTTTTATAAGGACTATGTTAATGCCTCGATTTATGCAGGTTCTGTTAAAAACTAATAGTGAAGAAAGAACACTGTTTGTAGATGCGGCTATAGCGGTGGACGACATGAAAGCCTTTATGGACTTTAACAATCAAGGCTACAAGACTTCTAAATATATTTTATTTGGTCACCGGCTAAGATGCAAGTTATATACCTATCTAATAAAACAATATCTTGGAAGTGACGTTGAAGTGGAAAGCATTTATGACGAGCAGGCCATTGCCGACATGACAATTAAAGGAGTCATTATCACGGCTAAAAATATATTAAAACATTATAAGCCTGAGAAAGGAAGGAATTAACCATGTACAGAATGAAAGGTGTTATACCACCTATGATTACTCCATTTAAGGAAAACGGTGAGGTGGACTATGAAGGTCTCGTAACTTTGGTAAGTTTTCTAAAAGATGAGGTTCACGGTCTTTTCATCACAGGATCCTATGGTTCTACTGCTTTACTTCAGCCAGAAGAGAGAAAGAAAATAGCTGAGATTGTAATGAATACTGTAGGAGGCAAAATACCGGTTACAGTGCATGTGGGTACTGCCGATTCCAGAACAGCTGCAGATTTAGCTGCACATGCGAAAACCATAGGCGCCGCAGCTGTATCTGCAGTAGGTCCATTTTACTATAAGCATAATGCTGACAGTATATGTCAATTCTATCGTGAAATCGTGCAAGCGGTCGGTGATGATTTCCCGGTTTATGTTTACAACAATGTCAGTTTTCAGGGCTATTTGATGGATCTTCCCTTAATAAAGAGGCTCAAGGAGGAGGTAGGGGTTAAGGGTATCAAAGATGCGACTTTTGATATAATGACCCATGCCAACTATATAAGGACTCTGAAAGACGAGCGCTTTGACGTAGCTTCTGGTACCGAGGCCATGTGGCTTCAGTCCCGAGTGCTGGGAACCGAAGCCTTTATTCCAGGATTGGGCAATGCTTTCCCGGAAATCTGTAAAAAAATGTGGATTGAGGGCATGGAAGGTCGATATGATGATTGCCGGCAAACACAGTTTCAGGTCAACGAGTTGCGGGATATCATGTACCTGGCCAAATCCACTCAGTTGGCAGTTTATGCCATGCTCGAGATTAGAGGAATTGTAAAGTGCTATCCACGGTCACCTTTCATCCCCGCTTCTGAAGAGGAGAAGAAAGAGATAAGACTGAGATTAAAGGCTCTGAACATGATATAATTTATGATTTATTATATTGTTTTGCACGGATAAAATCATACGGCTGTTAAAAAATGAAAATAAATGGAGGTAATAATTGTGAAAAAGTTTGCCAAACTGGTTTCGTTTGTTCTAGCCCTAGTACTTATGGTATCACTGACATCATGTGGAAACGAACCCTCTGAGACTTCCGGTAATTCTGACATTCAAAATTCCGGCAACTCTGATGAACCTATAGTTTTGAAACTGGCATGGGCGGAAACTGCTGACCCAAAAGGTCATCCTGTTTCCGGTTGTGTTGATAACTTTAAGAAAGAAGTTGAAGAAAAATCCAACGGCAGAATTCTTGTAGAACTTTACCCAGCCGGCCAGTTAGGCGACCAGCAATCTACCCTTCAGCAGGTTGAGCAAGGTATTATTCAGTCAAGCCTATGTGCCACCGGTATGATTGCGGGCTCTTACTATGATAATTTTAACATGTTTGAAGTTCCCTATATGTTTCCAGATGTGGAAACCGCCTGGGAAATTGTAAAGGGAGATACGGAGTTTTTCCAAAATTTAGCCGATAAGACAGCCGAGGCCTGTGGCATAAGACCTATCGCTCTGCTGCTGGAAGGTCTCAGACATACAACTAACAACAAAAGAGAAGTAAAATCACCTGACGACATGACGGGCCTCAAGATTAGGACTATGGAAGTTCCGGCTCATATGGAACTGTTCAAAGCCCTTGGTGCTTCACCCACTCCTATTGCATGGGCAGAACTATATTCCGCATTGCAGACAGGCGTTGTAGATGGTCAGGAAAACCCCCTTTTCAACATTCAATATGCCAAGTTATATGAAGTTCAGAAATACTTGACCTTGGACGGTCACATTACATTGCTTAACACTTGGTTTATAAACGATGATTTTTACAATTCTTTGGATGACGACTTAAAAAGTGTTATAAATGAATGCGCTTATTCTTCAAGCATGGTACACAGGCAAATGGTAAATGAACAGGACTTTGCCGCTCTTCAGACTCTCAAAGACAAAGGGATGCAGGTTTATGAGCTAACCAACGAAGAGTATAATCAGTTCAAGGAAGCCACCCAACCGGTAGTTCTTGAGTATATTAAGAAAAATATGTCCAACCCGGAAATGCTTGAAGACTTATTGCTCTTAATTGATGAAAAAAGCAAATAATCTATAATAAAAAGGTCAGCGCGTCAGTCTGTCATACACGGCTTGTTGCTACAGACAGGTCGTGTATTCTTTACTGAGAAAAAAGCACAAACCTGTGTAGGAGGTATTCCATGAGGCAATTTGACGCTTTTCTGAAAAATGTTAACAAGTTATGCCAATACATAGCATCCTTTTTTCTGCTTGGGTCATTCTTTATCATGATATTACAGGTGTTTACTCGATACTTTTTTAACTTCTCATTTCCATGGAGCGAAGAATTGGCTAGATTTCTAATAATATATTGTGTTTTTTTAACTTCAGTGTCTATATATCGAAATAGCGAACACCCAAAAGTAGAAATATTATATGATATATTACCAAAAAGGACCAGATACTATCTTAATTATTTTTTCTATCTGATTATGAGTGCTTTTCTTATCTT
>DUNY01000089.1 GCA_012839145.1 Thermoanaerobacterales bacterium | reverse complement strand
TCTTCTTACTTAATCTTTATTGTTAGCACTCTACCTAGAGTGCTGCTAATGAGGGGTAAAAAAATATAGTTAGTTAATAGGCTGCTTCTCAAGTATTATGTTATTATTTCCTCTCATCCTTCCCCAAGCAGCACTTCTTATATTTCTTTCCACTGCCGCAGGGGCACGGATCGTTTCTGCCAACTTTATTTCCGATCTTCATTTCGGCAGCATCAAACTCAAAAGGTTCATCGGGAAGCGGCCTTAAATTTGGCTTCTCAAATTTCTCGAAGATTTCATTCGGAGTATGCCCATTATTTTCCCAAAGCCTCACATTATTGGCCAGTTCCGTGACCATCTGCATTACCTCATTGACTTGTTTTTCATCTTTAAAATTAACTTCAAAAATATTAAATAGGTCAAATACTTTCTGAATATTAAAATCATCCCGGCATTTCCACATGATGTTCTCACAGAGCAGCTCAGCCTTTTCATCGTCTCCGGCAAAGAAATGTTTTCTTGAATATTTATATAAATCATGATACTGCTTTGGTTTTTCATAGTAGTTCGGATCTGAGTATTTAAGAAGTTCTTCTTGATTGGGTACATAATACGGCTTATCCGCTTTTTTTCGAAGCATTGATTTAAAATCATTAAACTCCATGATCGTTTCGTGAACAAAATGATTTTTATGGGCATAAACATAATACTTGCTCAGATCCACATAGTAATGGGCTTCAACATCACCAAAGCTAATCTGTTCTTCATTCTGCATATTGTAAATCTCTACAACTTTATCGATGGGGACAATCCCGTATAAATTTGTAAGTGCGATAATGTACTTTTTTATTTGATCCATTCCATTACTCCGTTTCCTAAAGAATAACTATTTGTCAGGATCCCGATGCGCCACAGTCGTTTCATCAACCCAGATTTTATCCCACATGTACCATTTTGCCCTAAATTCTTCTTGAAAAGTACACGTAACCATTATGCTCAGGCCAATAAAATGTTTACCGTGATATATTCATAAAACTCATTTGCCAAATATTGTTTCTTTTCTTTGATAATTGATTGTATAATATTATTATCTTTCTGGTCTTCATTTTGCAGATTGTGAATCTGTACAACTTTGTTTTTTGGATCAAGCCATAAAGACGGTTCAGTGCGATGTTATATTCAATTATCTTATCCGTTAGAATATTTTATAATATCCTTTCTATGATCCTATATAATGAAAACCATAATCATGTAATTCAGGAGGTTAATAAAAATGTTTTCATTTATAAAAGAATGGCTCATCGTTATCTTTCAATTAATACGTACATTCTTTATGACATCAACTGCTAAAAATCTAGAAATTTTGGCATTACGAAGCCAGCTTTCATTATACCAACAACAAGTTGTAAACAAAAAGAGACCAAAACCCAGGTGTACACCTGTATTCAGGCAATTATGGGTTTTATTGTCTATGTTTTACACTACCTGGGAATCTGCCTTGGTTTCTGTAAAACCAGAAACCGTTATTCGTTGGCATAGAACAGCATTTAAACTACATTGGAAACATAAATCAACTAAAATAGGACGTCCAAAAATAAGCACTGATATAATATCTCTCATAAAAAGGATACACAAGCAGAACCCTTTACTTTCTCCAGAAAAGAAAGAAGAATTACTTAAATCTATGGGAATCACGGATGCTCCTGCTCCAAACACAATAGCTAAGTATATCCCCTCTACTCGAAAACCACCAACTGAAAAACAGATTCAATCCTGGAAGACATTTCTTAATAATCATAGTAAAGAAATTTGGGCCATGGACTATTTGGTTGTACCTACCCTAAAATTCAAGCTTTTATATGTTTTCATTATTATCAATCATGCCTCGAGAAAAATTGAACATTTTGCTGTTACAAGTAATCCTAATTTAGAATGGGTGAAACAACAAATAAGAAACGCCACTCCCTTTGACCACAAACCAAAATATTTAATACATGATAATGATTCTGTGTTCGTTTCATCAAACTTCAGAAACTTTTTAACTTCGGTTGGCATTAAATCAAAAAGAACGGCAAAATATTCTCCTTGGCAGAATGGTATCGCAGAAAGAATGAATGGTATTTTACGTCAAGAACTCTTAAACCACGTCATACCACTGAATGAAGCTCACTTGTACAGGCTGCTCAAAGAATATATCAATAGCTATTATAATACCAACCGTACTCATCAAGGAATCAATGGTAAAACACCCATACCATTACCAGTATATCCTTCAACAACAATTTCTAATACGAAACTTAAAGCAACTCCGGTTCTCGGTGGTCTATACCATACATACAAGAAAGTTGCTTAACACCTATTTGTAAACTATAAATTTTACAAGCTTTTACAATTTAAAGGCTTGTTTTCTGCTGCTCATTTCTGGTTTATATTACTTAATCATAATTTTTATCTCAATTCCATAAAACCATTTTT
>DUNY01000426.1 GCA_012839145.1 Thermoanaerobacterales bacterium | reverse complement strand
AAGTATTCTTTGTTTTTATCAGCATAATAAATTGTCAAGTACTTGCTCATTTCCAGTGGATTGCTTTTATCTTTTTCGTACTCTTCTGGGTTTTTCAAGTTAATAAACGGCGGTCTTTCCAGCAGAATTTCATACGGTTCACCCTCAACCGTAATATTTACTTTAAAAATATTTTCACACTCAGTTAGCGTATAAACAATCTGGCTTTTTGCTAAATCTACTCTATCCCCTTGAAGAAATTCACCGGAAACATCAAGGGAAACCGTGTCACCACTGATGTTTAAGCTGTTTAGCTTTACATCGGTAAGTTTGTTTTCAAATCCTTCAGGGGTGATTCCCGAAAATAACTGATTAAGTGCGGAAGTAACCTGAGGCTCGTAGGCTTCTACGCAATAAGTTATGGGTGTTAAAAACCCATCCTTTATGTAATAGACCATAAACATCTTACCTGTTGTAGAGGGAGAAATAGAATCTGAAGTGGGGGTTGTTTCAATATCGGGAGCTTGCGCACTACATCCAACAAGTATAAAAGCAATAAAAAAAATTAAAACAGCTTGTGGAAACCTTTTCACGGTAATGCTCCTCCCAAAGTTTCAGTCTTTTACACTATTTTACCATATAAGTTGTTTTTTATCTATGGGGAAGGGAATATTTTTCTTTTTTGCTTCAGAAGCCGCTCCTGAAGCATACCTTCATTTATATGATAGCTTAAGGTAAATAGGCTATCTATTAAATGGACGTTTTCTACAATTATGTTTTCGTTGATTTTAATTTCTACCGGTGTAAAATTCCATATGCCTCGAATACAAGTCTTTGATATAGCTTTAACGATTTTTTTGGTTTTATCTTTGGGTATTGTCAGAACTGCAATATCTACATCATTTTCGTTAATAAAGTATTCCATGTCTTCTACAGGATATATAGGAATATCTCTGATTTCACGGCCTACAAGATTAGGGTTCGTATCGAAGATAGCAATAATATCAAAGCCATATATCCCAAATCCGGTATATTTTGCCAAGGCCTGCCCCAAGTTTCCTGCTCCTATTATTACCATTTTATGTGAAGTATTTAAGCCTAATATTTTTGAAATCTCAGTATAAAGTTGTGATACATTATAACCATAACCTTGTTGGCCAAATTCACCAAAGTTGTTCAAATCCTGCCTTATTTGAGATGCGGTAAATCCTAATATTTTACTAAGCTCCTGGGATGAAACCCGTTCTACATTATCTCTGAGAAGATTTCCTAGATGTTGATAGTATTTTGGTAACCGTTTGATTACAGCCATGGATACCTTTTTTATTTCACCGGGCTGTTCCATAATATCACCACGCTTGTTATTCTTTTAACATAAATATACCACAACATTCTTTATCAGTCAAATTTATCGAATATTCCGACTTATGCTAGACATCATAAATATCAACACTCACTGAATAGTATATTTATGCAAGCTCAAGAAAGGAAGTTGAGATAATGAGCCATTGGGCAGCTGACACGGTATTCTTAGCCGCAACTAATTTTTTAACTGGAACACTGGGCTTTTTTTACAGACTTGTCTTGTCAAAACATTTAGGATCTGAAGGCATGGGTGTTTATCAGCAAGCTTTAGCATTTTTCAGTACGGCTATAACTGTAATAACTGCTGGAATCCCTTTATCTATATCAAAACTGGTGGCCGAAAATCACACTAAAAATGCTTCAAAGAATGCCAACATCTTAGTATCCGCTTTTGTTTTGACAACTGTCTTTTCTTTATTTGCAGCGGCTTTTCTCATAGGTCTTTCTCATATCCTCCACCTAAGATTACTGCTTATAATACTGCCAGCCTCAATATTTGTAGGTTACTCATCAGTCATGAAAGGTTATTTTTTTGGCATTGAAAATACAGCACCAGTACGATGGTCAAACATTTCTGAAAGTGTCTTTCGGGTTCTGTTAGGGTCATTTATCGTTAGCACAAATATGCTTGTACAGTTTGAGGAAAAAACTCGTGGTGCAGTTTCCGCTCTAACCATGGGAGAGTTTATCTCGTTAAGTTTGCTTTTCATGTTTTTTACCAGGAGTGCTGATGTTTATAGACTTTATAAAAAAACCATTACATTAAAGCATATAAAAGAAATTTTAGCTATTGCCATTCCCATCTCATTAAGTCAAATAATTAATTCTGTTTCTCTTTCCGTTGAGGCCCTTTTAGTTCCAAAAGGCCTTGTCATCTCGGGACTTTCTTCATTGGAAGCTTTGGCTACATATGGTAAAACCACCGGAATGGCATTGCCCTTATTGTTTTT
>DUNY01000469.1 GCA_012839145.1 Thermoanaerobacterales bacterium | reverse complement strand
GTTCTTGAATTTCCTTTCCCACTGTATCGGCGGCTTTTACGGAGGAAATTACTTTTTGTGTCTCTCTTCCCCCTACCTCCTCTATCATGATAGCTGGATGTGGCAGTAGGTAACACGACAATATACTCATAGTAAAACCTCCTATTGATTATTTTTCATGCTTTTTTTGATTTTCGCGTATAAAGGGCCTATATACATATTGATACAGGCAAAAACCCGTAAATGGCAGAATGGCTAAGGAAAGATAAAGCCACTTAAAATCAATGTATTTGCTAAATCCACCTAACATGACCCCTGCAGCCACGCCTAGATCAAAGGCTGCCGTAAATACACCAAGAGCCATACTGCGAGAAACTCCATAAATATTGAGCACCAAAAGGGAGGTCATTAATGGAAATAATAACGCGAAACCTACCCCGTAAATTGTCGCTGCTATTACTAATTTATGAAAGCTGTCAACCAGACTCATTGAGATAAATGAAATGGTCAAAACCGCTAGGGCAACAGCTACCAATTGCTCTAGGTAACGATTGCTCCATCTGCCTATAATAAGCCTTGTAGCCACCACCACTGCCGTGTTTATAAGAAAAAAATACTCCGTTCCGGTTATCCCTTTAGCATCGGCAAATAAAGGCAGCATTGCAGAAATAGCACCGAAAGTGACCATTCCGCAAAATAAAACCACAGTGGGTAAATATACACTGCGATTTAGCAGCACTCTTAAAAAGTTTGAATCGTCGTCTTTCTTTTTGTCGATTTGAATATCAGAGAGAAAAAATACCAAAGCCATTGCCATAACAGCTACAACTACAGTGCCATACACGGCAACGCTAAAACCGTATTTATCCATGAGCTTTATTCCTACCGCCGGTGATAAGCCCTTTGCAATTATAAAAGAAATTGAGTTAAAACCCATAAATCGGGTAAGGTTTTCCGATGATGCAATCTCAGCGGTAAAATTAGCCGAAGCCACCGTAAAGGCCCCGACCGTAAACCCGTAAATCAACAAAGTCAAAGCCAAACCAAGTAATGTGTATGGCATCTTTATAAGTAAGGGAGTGAAAAAAAACAGGATTATGGATATCAACATGACCTTTTTGCTGCCGTGAGTATTAATCCATACTCCACCTATGGGTCTTGAAATCATGGAGCTGATAGAAAAAAGACCCATGACGGCGCCTATGGTTAAATTGTCAAAACCCAACTGAAGCATATGCTTGGGAATTACCGGCATCATTATGTAATATGTGGAAATAAAAGCAATAGTCGCAACCAAAACTATCACGAAGTTTTTGATTTCATCTTTTATTTTCAACAAGGTCCCTCCCTCTACTAATGCATATCTGTGCAATAGTTATTTTAACATAATACCAAGTAAAAAGTAAGTTAATTTCTGTATAACTATGGTTAGTTTGAGTGTTATTACTATAATTATAACTAAAATAAAAAAACCATCCAATTCTTTTGAAAATGGATGGGTAAATTAATTGTTTATGCAAGTAATACACACGCCTCTGCTTCAAGTTCAAAAACACTCCGGTGCATATCTTGCTCTTCCACTCAAAAGCGAGTGAACCTACTCGCAATCAACAGTTTTCCTTAAGCTTTTCCTTTTCAAATTCCTCAGCAGGCATTATTTCAAAAAACACCGTTCCACCGGGAGTATAGGGTGGCCCTGGATCTACACACTGCCATAGACGACCGCCTATACCTAACTTGTCAAAATCCACGCCCAAACGGCAGGAAAAAACTACCGGCATAATATTTGTCAAAGCATAAGCGCAAATTTCGTCCGATTTTTCTTTAACAAGATTTGCTCCGGAAAAATAGAGCACATCTCCTACTTTTATTCCGGCAGCACAACTGCCCTTGATTTCTCGAACAACAGCCACCACATCTCGGGTGATCCTGGCAACACTTTTCAAGCTATCCCCTCCCTGGTCTCATGATGTAATCTCTTTTAAGGTTGTTAATTGAAAGGATGTGGTTTTTTGGTATAGTATATAATGTGAGAGTCCAATTGCTATTCTATGTAATGCTTTATCTGGTTTGAACAGTCAATATGTTAACTGCCCCTTTCAGATCTCTTCTTTGCATTTATCTTAATTTGCTCTATTTTTTCTTGGGTTACTTCTCTCTCAAAGCTCCTGAATCCTGCTAATTTAAATCCATGTTTATGGGCTATCCGATTTATTTCCTCAATCTGCTTAACTGTAAGATCTCTGCCCAGTGAAAAGCTTTCATACCGCCCTTCCAAAGACAACATCATGGTTTCGGCCATGCAAGCATAGGCAGTTTTGGGAGGAAAACCAAAGTTTAAATTAAAATTCACTTCACCGGGAACCTCCACCACTCCCCCTTCAATAATAAGTACATCGTCCCTCTTTTCAGCTACATCTCTGGATACATCCCTAGGTCGTGATACATCACACACTACTGCACCGGGCTTTAAATCTTGTGCCTCTATAATTGCATCTAGGCTGTTGGTAACTGTAACTATCACATCGTCCTTTTTAACGGCATTCTTTACATTGGATGTAATTTTAACGGAAAGACCCGTATCTGTTAATATCTTATGGGCAGCTCTCTCCAGTTTTTCAGTATTCCTTCCGGCCAATGTCATATATCTACAATCTCTGGCCAGAATTTGAGCACATACATTTCCTATGGACCCGGAGGCTCCTATTACCAATACTTCAGCATCTTTTACATTTTTACCCATTATTTCCGAGGCTTTTTTTGTACCTTCAATGGCTGTGGCCACGGTATAGCTGTTGCCTGTAGTCACGGGAATATTCAGGTTTTTGGCAACGGTAATACCTGCATCTCCCACAACTGCTGTAAATGCACCAAGACCCAGTATTTTTGCTCCTAGTTTCTCTGCTATTTTTCCGGTTTTGATAATTTTATCTATTACATATTCTTCGGGCAGCTGCATCATTTGTGCTGTTGTGAGAGGGCACCCCACAAACCAACCTTCAGTTTCAGCATATTGGCTTTTTACACCGGTTATATGGGATACTTTTAGAGGTGGTAATTTTTTAACTACTCCTTCTACCAAACCTTCGGGTAATTTTTGCATGAACTTAAGCTTTCGATATATATCGGAAAGCTCAATTGGATGTATCATAAATGCGAACTTTTCCATGGTTACACCTCATACATTGTTTTCTAGTTTAACATTTCTACTCTTGGGGTAAATCCTATCTTATCCAAAAGCTTTTCATAGTCCGATGGCGTTAGGGATTTATAAGGTTTTTCTGAAAGAGATATAAGCACCCCTTCCATAACATTTGTCCCAAAGGACCGACCGTCCAATTTGGGAGTGGTTGTAATCAACATCTTAGCATCTCTTTCAGAGAGCATTGCCACATCATCAGCGGTAACAGTATTTGTCAAAATAATTTTACCCGGAATTTGCGGAGGCATATGGCGCTTTATGAAATGAAAGTCGCCGGCAATGACATCCGCCTCATCATAGAAACGGCTAAATTTTAGGTCGGTTTTCTTCTCCTGCTTCTCTCCTGTAGGATATAGAAGGCTGAAGGGTAATTTACAAACGATGGGGGCAATGATACTTGCGATAATATTTAAGCTTTTAAGTGACTTCAGTGGAATCGGCAACCCAAGTGCAAAAATTAAATCTCCCAGCACTAAATCACATCCCGCCTTTTCCAACGACTCGGCCATACCGAATCGGTCCATTCCACATACCAAAAGAACTTTTTTATTTTGAAAATCTATTATTTTTTGTCTTATAAGATAATCTATAACTTTTCTCTCCAAAGTATTCTTTAGACCTGAACCGTCCACGATGGGTGAAATCTTAGCAGCCTGAGCTATGGGTACGGCATCTTTAATTGTATAACGTTTATTGCCGATACACACATAAAGGTCAATACCACCCATGCCAAAAGCACTGACTTTACCGTCTTTATCCTTAATAATCTCTATGGCTTTTTTTATATCACCATCAGTCCCAAGGCGCTCGATTAAAAAGTTTTCTCCGAGAATTTCCATTGATATTTTGTGATTTCTCTTAGAAGACCCTATGCTCACGCTCAAAACATGTTTCATTTTATTCATCCTTCTTTATTGTTTTAATAACATTTCTTAAGTTTTCCGGATCCATATAAACATCCTGGGTAATGGGCGATTTACCAATGTCTATGGAGACTACTTCTTTGTCTAAAAGGGCTTTAAACAGCCGAAGCCTTTGATCGGAACCCAGTATGATAACTACATCGTACTGGCGTACTTTATAAATAAGACTCATAACTTCGTTTAGAAGTTCGATACCGCTTTTTTCATAGACAAAGTCCCAACGCTCCCGATCAGTCATGAGTAAGGAGAAATCCACTCCTTCCTGGTGGGCAATCTGTTTCAGTTCTTCCGTATTCTTGATAGGAAACCCCACCAGAGCTATGGTTCTGCCTTTTCTCACTTCACCCAGGCCTTCCAGTCGGGATAAAAAGGTTCTGTCCGTGCTAAATTTCTTAGCCACTTCAGCCTGAGAAACCCCTTGCTGCCTTAAGTCCAACATCTCTTGAACGATGTTTTCTATTCTGGATAAGCTGATGAGTTTATCTCCGATTCTTATGAGGTCCACTACAACACCTCCATGTGCACATTTTTGTGCTCATTTAATTCTATCCTATTGAAGAAAAAAAATCAAGAGAGTTTTACCTTGATTTAAGGTTATCTCTCTTGATTTTATATAGGTCTGATATGAAATATACGGCGTGCCAGATGACGGATAACGGCATCTTTTTAGCTAGGCCGTTGTTGTTCTAATAACTGGCGGTCAAAGACCGCCCTTACAGGACAAACGTAGCAGGGGCAGCGTGCAGGTCGCACGCTGGCTGGCTCTGAGCAGAAACCCGAGTTGTCAGCGGAACCCTTCTGGAGTGCATAACCATGTAGGGAGCGGTCTTTGGCCTTTCCCTACGATAGAAGGTCGAGCTTAAGAGTAGGTGCCATCATCAAGCACACCATGCATGCTCTTACTTTCCTTCCATCATAAACGCTACATCCAATGCCTTTTTCGCATCATGCAAAGTTACATCAGGTTCAGTTTTTTTATCTTTTACGGCAAGAGCAAGATCTTCAATTCCCTGCCTGACACATGCCCTATATACCTCCCAGCGATCTTTTGACAATTGATAAGTAAACATGACCCTAGCTGTAGCTCTATATTCTTTACCTCGGCCCATAAATGTTCTGGCACCGTCCCAGCTGTTTTTTAATTTTGTTTCCAAGGTTATGTCAATATCCGGTAGGTAAGAGCGGGCTTTCATTAATAGGTCTTTCATCATATATTTTTCAACTTCCGGATTTATCATAGCATCAACGGTGAGCTTTATGGGTATCCAGCCATCGGCCTTTACATAAGCTCTTTCGAAAATTAAAGAAAATGAAGTGTTTTCAAAGGCTTCCGGCTTGGTAAAACCGTGATAATAACTGACAACTGCATTGTTGTCGTGGTATGCTGTACCTAAAACTCTGTCAATAATCCCTGTATTGTCTCTTGGTATCTTTTTGCCATAGGCTCCCTTTGGTAAACCCAACAGCCAATTGGCAAGATCAAAGAAGTGGACTCCATGCTCTAGCCAAATGCCACCGCTTTTTTCATAATCCCAAAACCAATGCTCCGGAGGGAGGCTGTCATCATGGGCATAGTTTTCAAGATAAGCTCTCTCGGGAAGCCCAAATATATTTTTGTTACAAAGCTCTTTTAGGATAAAATACAGGGGATTTCTGCGCATAACAAAATCAATACTGGCTTTAACTTTATTTGTTTCGGTCAGTTTTATGAGCTTTAACATATCTTCCGGTGCCAGGGCTCCGGGTTTTTCAAAAAAAACGTGTTTGCCTGATGAAAGGGAAAGTCTACCAAGATCATAGTGATAAGCTGGAGGAGCAGCTATGATAACAATATCTATTTCCGGATCAGGTAGAAGTTCTGCAGCATTATAATGGGCTTTTTCTATACCCGTTTCTTCTTTAAATTTTTCAATTCTACCGGCATCCGTATCTGCACCGGCAATAATCCTGACTTTTTCGCTTTCCTTTATGGCGGTAGATATAAGTCTGGCAAATCCGCCAAGGCCGATGATTCCCACATTGCATGTTTCCATAAAGTCCTCCGCGAATATTTTAATAATAATATGCCCGGGATTATTTAAAAATATTTGTGTATGCCTTTTATTTCAAGTTGTTCTGCTATATAATATAAAGAAATCACCACCATATCATTAATGTAAATGAGGATAAAGATGCACTATATATTTGACATCGAAAAAATAGGTAGAGTTTTTCTTCTTATTTTTGCAGTAATTGATTTCACGAGGCACGGTAAAAAGAATCTTTTAAGAAGATTTGTTTTTTATAGCTTTATTTACTACATACTTAATGTGATTCAACTTACTACCGGTGGTATTTGTATACCCCCCAAGGAAGAATTTAGGATCGTTACATACAACTTTATTCCCTTTAGATTTTTATATGATTGGATACAAAAATATAATTCAACGGGGTTTTCCTGGTTTTTCCTAAAAGCCGTTAAATTAACTGTATACAATTTTATCATGTTATTTCCTTTAGGAGTATATTTGCCGCTGCTCTTCGGTGTAAAGGACATTAGGAGAGCAACAATGTATTTGTTTTTAACAACACTAACCATAGAAACATATCAGGCCATCTTTTCATATTTTGGTTTAGTTATGATGAGAACCTTCAATGTAGATGACCTGATATTAAATACTTTAGGTGGAGTTCTTGGATACTATACATATAAAGCTTTAATTCCACGGATTCGCCGGAAATTTGGTTATCACTCTTCTTAAAACCTGCATTTCCTCCGGTGTATCATCATGGAACATGCCCTTTTTTAAACCCTGAAGTTGTCTTATTCCTTTACAGGAGCTTATATCCATTTCCTTTGTCAGTCGTGATACAGTCTTGCTGCGAGCGGCCGTCAAGGATTCTAGGATATCCTCACCGCTCTCTATCTGATTTTTAAATTCTTCGGAAAGGTAATAGGAAGCCATTTGTGTCAATGGGTTTCCACAAAAGCCGCTTCTGGTTACACCAAAAACCTCCGGAAGCTTTTTAGCAATTCCGATTTCTACAGACCACTTCAGCTCTTCCGTTTCTCTTTCTATACATTCTCGCAAAGTCTTCGGAGTACACATGGCATAGTTTTTCAGTGATCTTATAATTGCATGTTCCACCGTGTGAGCCTTTTCAGGTTCGATTTCCTTACCCAAATGTCCTATAATGGCTACGTCCCTGCCGGTTTCCAAGTCAAAGCCGTAAATGGTGATCTCCACATCCTTACGGTTGGAGCTAAATGTTGTATATCCTCCGGAAGGGTGCCATCCCGCCCCACAAATTACAGGGTAGCCTGAAGAGCGTAATTCATATATATCCACTCTCTCAAGGTCTAAGGCTAGAAGAACTTCATTGGAAAGAGAGAAGCTTTTGGTTTTATACCGTTCTCGACCGATCACCCGTGCAAAAAGAGCCCTGGTACTGTTGTCTTGGGAAATACTATCCACCCACAGATCCTCAATTCTGGCTAAAACCCCCACCGGGTACGGGCTTTGGTCATCGGAAGAGAGGGGAAATAGGAAAATATTATTTCCTACACCGGCATTTGCTAACATATTGGCATAAAATGGGTCAAGAAATATTCCTTGAAGCACTCCTCCGTCAGGGCGAGGAAGAACTCCGTTAATAATTGGTATTGCATAAACTTCCAAGAGATAAACCTCCTTTTATCGATGGACGCTGAAACCGGATCTTTTGTCCGGTAAAGTGCAACATAGAGAAATCTCACCCAGTGTGGCATTTAACGTCACAGTTTCTCGAGGTCTTGTCAACAATCTGCCTGTACAAGCTTTGAAAAGTAGTCATCCAGTAATTTTTCTATACTGCCAACATCCTTAGACTGCTGCAAAGCATTTTTAACTGGAGCTGAGTGAGGTAAACCTTTGATATACCATGCCAGATGCTTACGCATTTCCAATATCCCCAGGCGCTCTCCATGATAAGATATGGCTTTGTTTAGATGAAATAACATTGTATCACGTAATTCTCTTATATGGAGAGGTGAAGTTTTTCTTCCTGTGTTTAGAAAATGCTTAACATCTTTGAAAATCCAAGGGTTACCCAAAGCTCCACGACCTATCATGATTCCGTCACAATTAGTTTTTTTAAACATTTCAAAGGCATCCTCAGGTGTGAAAACATCGCCATTGCCAATAACCGGAATGGCCACCGTTTCTTTAATCCTCTTAATAATGTCCCAATCGGCCTTTCCTGAGTAAAACATTTCACGGGTTCTGCCGTGTATTATAATCATAGATGCGCCGCTGTTTTCGGCCATGGATGAAAACTTGACCGCATTGACACTGTCTTCGTCCCAACCTTTCCTAATTTTAACGGAAACCGGTTTTGAAGAAGCCTTAACCGTCATTTCTATTATTCTTGAGGCAAGTTTAGGGTCCTTCATCAACGCACACCCATCGCCATTTTTTATTATTTTAGGAGTGGGGCAACCCATGTTTATATTTATAAAATCAAAGGGTAAGTCGATTATTTTCTCCACAGATTTAACAAAATCCTCCGGATTATTGCCAAACAACTGGACTCCGATGGGATTTTCACCGGAACCAATCTCCAGTAATTTTGAAGTTTTAGGATCATCATATACAAGGCCTCGTGTGCTTATCATTTCCGTTATCAATACATCGGCTCCAAACTGCTTGCATATTGTTCTAAAAGGCATATCGGTAATTCCAGCCATAGGGGCCAAGTATAATGGAATCTTCCGCTGGGACTTTTGCAACATTTCAACCTCCATAGTTATAAAAATTAAGGGAAAACCTAGGTTTTCCCTTAATTTTTAGTCAATGTTCATTTCGTAAATCAGTCTCAACCCATCCAGTGTTAGCATCATATCTACTGTATCAATGTTTTTAGTTCCACTGCATATAAGGGGTGCAAGGCCTCCAGTGGCCACTGTAAACACTTGGTCGCTTCCCATTTCTTCCTTCATCTTTGCAACTATGTTATCCACAAGTCCGATATATCCGTAATAAATGCCTGATTGTATACTGGTTGCTGTATTTCTTCCGATGATTTTCTCACACCGGGCAATCTCTACTCGATAAAGCCTGGCAGCACTTTTGAATAAAGCTTCGGAAGAAATGCTAATTCCAGGAGCAATAGCACCACCAAGATAATCAAAATCCGCAGTGATGGCATCAAAAGTGGTAGCAGTACCAAAATCTACGATTATGATAGGGCCGCCATACTTGTGATATGCGGCTACTGCATTGGCAATACGATCAGCTCCTACTTCCCGTGGATTTTCGTATTTTATATTTATTCCACTTTTAACACCTGGACCTACCGATAAAGGCTTGAAAGATAGATACTTATCGCACATTTTTTCTAAAACAGTTGTCAAAGAAGGAACCACGGATGAAATAATTCCACCTTCAATACCTTTGGGATCAATACCTTTAAATCGTAGTAGAGAATCAAATACAAGGCCGTATTCATCTTCGGTATATTCTTGGTGTGTCGCTGTCCTGTATGATGCTACTAGGTTATCTTCATCATAAATACCAAAAACCAGATTTGTATTTCCCACATCAATTGCCAGTATCATTGATTCACCTTCTGACTTTTCGTAACGCCCTGTAAGCAACGACGGTGATGGCAACCGCTATTATTACCTCCGGTATGCCATGTGAGATTACAATTCCCCAAGCTACCGGTGCCGGTATGTATCCTCGAAGAACTGCAAGGCCCATAACACCCGCCGTATTGGTAAAAGTACCAAAGGCTGCCGCCAAGGCTTCGCTACGAGTTAGACGATAAACACCATATGTCACAACGCCGATTAGTAATCTCGGGCCTATTGCAATAAGAGGATCAGCAAACATAACATTACCTGCCCTTAAAAAACTGTGAAGGCCAAAAATCAAACCCGTAAGAGTTCCTACCATTGGTCCTTCCAGCACAGCACCGAGAATAGCCGGGACGTGCATAATGGTGGCATGGCCGGCTGCAGTGGGGACCGGGATGAAACCTAGGGGTGTTATACCAAGCACAATGGAAAAAGCCCCTAAAAGCCCCGATACCGTCAATGTCCTTGCCTGCCAACGTTTAACCGCTGACTCTGTTTTCATTTTTTCACCTCCGTTCCAGCTCCAATAAAGGATGCCGGACGTTTTAAAGGTCTACCGTCTTAATTTTATCAAGACATTACATAAAAATCAATACTTGTGGTAATAAGTAAAAGCTCACTTTGATGTAAAAAATACCGATTCCATCAATACCTTATATTAAATTATCCCAATAATAGTTTTGCACCTAATGATAAAAATACAACGCCTAAAAACTTCAACCATGTTAACGGAGTTTT
>DUNY01000110.1 GCA_012839145.1 Thermoanaerobacterales bacterium | reverse complement strand
CGTAGATTTGAGCAGCTAGGAGATGGTGGACTTGGAAGTAAGGGAAAAATTGAGGGAAATGGGTGTAGTGGGGGCGGGAGGTGCAGGATTTCCCACCTATGCAAAACTTAAACAGGGTGGTATTGATTACTACATAGCAAACGGTGCAGAATGTGAACCACTCCTGGATGTGAGCAAAGAAATCATGGCTCGGTTCCCGGATAAGGTTTTAAAGGGACTAAACCACCTAAAAAACTATACTGGAGCCAATAATGCTGTAATTGCATTAAAGGGAAAATATAAAAATGCTTTAAAAGCATTGAATAATAATCTGGTAAACAAGGGTTTTGATATAAAGCTCTTTGAAATGGGAGATTTCTTCCCCGCCGGTGATGAACAGGTAATGGTCCATGATATCACCGGTAGGGTAGTACCAGAAGGGGGAATACCCCTTCTAGTGGGAGCAATCGTAAACAACATCGAAACCTTATACAATGTCTATAATGCTATCGAAGAAAACATTCCCGTCACCGATAAATTCATCACCGTAGGCGGTGATGTAAAAAACCCAATAACCCTTAAAGTGCCGGTAGGTACCCAAATCGGTTGGCTGCTGGATTTCCTGGGGGTTGATTACAAAAATAAAGTCATAATCGACGGCGGCCCCATGATGGGAAATATTTCAGATCCCACCTCACCCATTACAAAGTTAACCGGCGGACTGCTCATATTCTCCAAACAACATCCTGCTGTAACAGTCAAAGAGTCCAGCTTAGAATACATCTTCAAAATGGCGAGAATTGCCTGCATCCAATGCCGGTACTGCACCGAACAGTGCCCCCGGTATCTTCTGGGTCATGACCTTCAGCCAAGTAAGATAATGCTTACAGTAGGCTTTAGACTTACCAACAACTATATAAAGCAAGCCCTCCTATGCTGTGAGTGCGGCGTATGTGAGGCCTACTCCTGTCCTCAGCAGCTTTCACCCAGACGGGTAAATATAGCCATTAAAAAAGAATTAGCCCAAGCCGGTGTGAAATACATAACAGAAAAGGTTGACTTTACACCTAGTGAAGCCAGAGATTGGCGAAAGATTCCCACCGGTCGCCTAAAGACGCGCCTACAACTTACTGAATTTGACAGACCTGCATTATTAGTAGACGGAGATTTTGTAAAACCGCCGGAAGTTTGTATTCCTACTAAACAGCATACAGGAGCTCCTGCAGTTCCTGTAGCCCGCCCCGGTGACAAGGTTCAAAGGGGCCAAATCATAGGCAAAGTTTCTGAAGACAAACTGGGCTGCCACATCCATGCCAGCATAGACGGAACTGTAACATATAGTGATAAAGATAAAATCATTATCCGGGGGGAGGAATCTTAATGGAAAGAGCCATAGGTCTTATAGAGACCATCAGTATAGCAGCAGGCATAGAAATAACAGATGTAATGGTTAAAAAAGCACCCATAAGGCTATTTTTAGCCAGGCCCATTTGCCCCGGTAAATTCATAGTCCTTGTAGGCGGTGATGTGGAAGCAGTAAAAAACTCCTTACAAGCAGGCTGTAAGATTGCAGAGCATTACCTGGCCGACTCCATATTGATTTCCCGTGTTCATGGGGATGTATTTTCAGCCTTGGAGGCATCTGTGGTTATTGACGATATCGGAAATCTCAGGGCTTTAGGTGTAATCGAGACCTTTTCCGTGGCCTCGTGCATCCTGGCCGCCGATGCGGCGGTAAAAGCCGGTGGAGTAAAGCTGGTTGAAATAAGACCTGCCATGGGCCTTGGAGGTAAGTCCTATGTGACAATGTTGGGCGATGTCAGTGCCGTAGAATCGGCAGTGGATGCAGGCCGGCAGAAAGCCGAACCGGAAGGTATGCTGGTAAAAAGCGTAGTAATTCCTTCCGTTGCCGATGATGTATTAAAAGCCCTTCTTTAAGGTTGAATATTTGGGGACGGGTACAAAATATTCATTACTTGAAGCAAGCCTGAAGCGGGCGGAAACATAATTTTTAAACAATCATCAGGGAAAACAATCATATGCCAAGGATTATTGGAGCTCTTCTTTGAGGGGGTGAAAGAGTGGGCAAAAAGATCATAACAAAAAAGGATATACAGAAGTGGTATTTTGAAGGGGTTAAGGAGATTTACGTGGATGATAATACCGTTCTGCTGCCGGGAGCAAAGGATGCCCTGATGGCGGCAGGAATGAAAGTGAAGGCGGAAAGCTGTCAGGGTGAACGGATTAATAAAGTAATCGAAGAGTGCTGTGATGATAAGAGCCTTGACAGTGTAATAAAGGATAAAATCATAAAAACTGTTATCGAAAAGTATAAGGCAAAAACGGGAGGTGAGTAAAGTCATGCCCTGGTCCACAAAACTTTTCGGAAAGACATACACCTTCTTAACCATAAAAGAGATCCTGGCTAAAGCCAGTGAAGAAAAATCCGGCGACGTATTAGCCGGGATTGCCGCAGGCAGTAATGAGGAACGGATAGCTGCCAAAAGAGTTTTGGCGGAACTTACCCTAAAGGACCTCCGTGAAGATCCCGTAATTCCCTATGAAGAAGATGAAGTAACTCGGGTCATCGATGACGGACTGTGCAAGGGAGTTTATAACAGTATTTCCTCCATGACCGTGGCAGAATTCCGAGAATGGCTGCTCTGTCATAACACTACAGGGGAAGATATCCGGCGGATTTCGGTGGGGCTTACGGGCGAGATGGCTTCGGCGGTGGCAAAACTCATGTCAAATATGGATCTGGTCTATGCTGCCTCAAAAATTAAGGTTGTCACCAAAAACCGAACGGAAATGGGCCTTCCCGGAACTCTGTCCTATCGCATACAACCCAACCACCCTTCGGACAGTGTGGAAGGAATAATGGCTTCGGTGATGGAGGGGCTGACATACGGTTCCGGTGATGCGGTTATAGGGATAAATCCCAATGAAGATACAGTGGAAAACACCGTGAAACTCCTGAACGCCACCTATGATTTCATCATGGAGTGGGGCATACCCACCCAAAACTGCGTACTTTCCCATGTGACTACACAGATGAAGGCTGTAGAAGCCAGAGGCAAAGCCTGTATGTTCTTCCAAAGCATTGCCGGCAGCGAAAGCTGTAACAAAGTTTTCGGTGTAAGCTCTGCCATCCTGGATGAGGCTTTTGACATGATAAAGAGGGAAGGATATGCTGCGGGCCCCAATCTCATGTATTTTGAAACAGGCCAGGGTTCTGAGCTGTCCCTAGATACCCATCACGGTGCCGACATGCAGACACTTGAAGCCAGGACATACGGCTTCGGTAGAAGATATATGCCCTTTATGGTCAATAACGTATCAGGATTCATCGGTCCCGAGACACTGTACGATGGCAAGCAGATAACCCGGTCCAGCCTTGAAGATCATTTCATGGGCAAACTCATAGGGCTGCCCATGGGCATGGCCCCATGTTACACCAACCATGTGAAAGTGGACCAGAATGATCAAGAGACGGCCATCATGCTGCTGGCCATGGCGGGGGCCAACTACTACATGGGAGTTCCCGGCAGCGATGACTGCATGTTAAGCTACCAGGACACAAGCTATCACGATGATGCTACATTGAGAGAATTGCTGGGACTGCGTCCTGCACCGGAATTTGAAAAATGGCTTGAGGTAATGGGTATCATGAAAGACGGCAAACTCACTCCTGTTGCCGGGGATCCGTCGCTGTTTTCAACAATAACACCTCGGGGAAGAAGGTGATTAGATGGCACTTTTTAAAGATGAACAGATTGAAGGTATTGTACAAAAGGTGCTGGAAGAACTGAAAAATAAAAGAGCATCAACTGAAGTGAAACAGCACTCTGAAGCACCGGAATTAAGTAACCCTGATACTGGTAAAACCATAGAGTTTCCCGATATAACCGAGTACAGCCTTTTCGAAAAAACTTTCATAAAAGATCCTATCGATCAAGAATACATTTCAAGGCTTAAAAGGTTAACACCGGCACGTATTGCTTTAGGCAGAACAGGACCTAGGTATCTCACCGTTCCATGGCTCCGTTTCAAAGCCGACCATGCCTCAGCCATGGATGCGGTATTCAGTGATGTTTCCGATGATTTTCTTGACCAAATGAACCTTTTCACAGTAAAAACGGTTGTCCGAGACAAAGATGAATACCTTACACGGCCGGATTTGGGAAAAATTTTATCGGAAGAAGCCAAGGAAGAAATCCGCAAACGCTGTCAATTAAAACCTCAGGTTCAGATAATTGTTGTTGACGGTTTAAGCACAAAAGCCATTGAAGCAAATGTGCCCGACTTTTTGCCGGCTTTATTGGAAGGTTTGAAATCACATGATCTTGAAGTGGGGATGCCTTTCTTTATCAAATTCGGTCGCGTTCCCGTGATGGATGATGTAAATGAAGTGATTCAATCAGATGTGGTGGTTGAACTGGTAGGTGAAAGGCCGGGCCTCGGAACCGCCACTAGTATGAGTGCATACCTTTGCTGGCGTCCTCGCAAAGGCACCGTGGAGTCCGACCGGACCGTAGTCTCCAACATCCACGAAAGCGGTATACCTCCAGTGGAGGCCGGTGCTCATGTGGCTTCATTAGTCAAAAAAATATATGACAAAAAAGGAAGTGGTATCAATGTGAACCTGTAAAGTGGGACTCATACCTGTAATGCATAAAAAGAGAGGGGTGTATATCAATTGAGTATTAACCAAATTATCCTGAATATAATGGTAATCTTCATGGTCTTGGGTGCAGTCGACAGAATACTGGGGAATAAATATGGCCTTGGAGAACAGTTTGAAGAAGGATTCAATGCCATGGGTTCTCTGGCTTTAGCCATGGTGGGCGTGGTATCTCTAGCACCTGTTTTGGCCAGAATACTGGAGCCGATAATAGTGCCCGTATATTCGGCTCTGGGTGCAGACCCTGCCATGTTCGCCACTACGCTTCTTGCCAATGACATGGGTGGATTTCCTTTAGCCATGGAAATGGCCAGAGATCCTCAAGCAGGCCTTTTTGCCGGCACCATTCTTGGAGCCATGATGGGCCCAACTATTGTCTTTACCATTCCTGTAGCTCTTGGAATAATACAAAAGGATGATCATAAAGCCCTAGCTACGGGAATTTTGGCAGGCATGATTACTATCCCTATTGGATGTTTTGCCGGTGGTTTGGCGGCAGGTTTTCCCATCGGCATGATTATCGGTAACCTTATACCTATCATAATAGTTGCGGCCATAATAGCATTAGGGTTATGGAAAATCCCCGGCAAGATGATATCAGGTTTTAGTGCTTTCGGGAAAGGTGTAGTAGTTGTAATAACAATTGGCTTAGCGGCCATTATAGTAGAAACCCTTACAGGGTTTGTGATCATTCCCGGCATGGCTCCCATATGGGACGGCATTGAAATAATCGGAAGTATTGCCATAGTACTGGCAGGAGCTTTCCCCATGGTAAATGTGATAACAAAAGTCTTTAAAAAGCCTTTGATGTCCATAGGTAAAGCCCTAGGCATGAATGATGTGGCAGCTGCCGGTATGGTGGCAACACTTGCCAACAATATACCTATGTTTCAAATATTGCACAACATGGACCCCAGAGGCAAAGTGCTAAACGTTGCATTTGCTGTAAGTGCCGCCTTTACCTTCGGTGACCACCTTGGCTTTACCGCAGGTGTGGCCAAAGAAATGATATTCCCGATGATAGTTGGCAAGTTGGTTGCCGGCGTTACGGCTATAATAGTGGCCAGCCTTTTTGCACCTAAGAGTGTGGATCATAAAACAAAAATAGCGGCATAATTATATTGCATAGATGCGGTCAAGGGTAATGTTGTGGCCTTTGGCCGCTTTTCTAAATTTAATTCAGTGTAGGAATTAAGGACGTGTCGAGGGGACGGGGTTGTTGACAACATCTTCGAATTACATTATTGCAAAACTTATCAGTGTTTTTATGTGACGAACTATGCAAAAATCAAAACTTAAGACTTTACAACTTTGAGGTGAAAGGATTGCAGAAAAGGGTTATATTCATCGGAGCCTCAGGTGCCGGAAAAACCACCCTTATAAGGGCATTGCAAGGCTTAAGGGAAGCCGTTAAAACCCAGGCTCTCACCTTTGAAGACGGTTTTATCGATATTCCCGGAGAATACATGGACATACGCCGGCTTAATCATGCGGTTATTACCACAGCCATGGATGCTCATGCTATTTTTGTGGTGCAGGATTCAACCTGCTCCAAGCCTACCACTCCCCCAGGCTTTTGCACAATGTTCAATATCCCTGTATATGGGGTAATAAGCAAGATAGACTCACCTTATTCTGACGTGGAAAAAGCGAGGGAATACTTGAAAATGTGCGGGGTAAAGGGAAAATTCTTCCCAGTGTCTGCAATAACGGGAGAGGGAGTTGAGAAAATAAAGGCATTGGTTGAGTCAAATGCATCATTTATCAAGGCCAATTGAACGAGACTAAAAAGCATTAAGTAGATGATTTCTATATTTAGCAGAAGTCATCTACTTTAATTTCTATTGATATCTATAGTCATTAAAGCAAATCATATTTTATAATCTCCACCTTTGCTTGTTCCAAAGTTTCAAATAGAATAAGAATAAAGTCATCTTCGAAGAAAACGAGGAGGAAACGCATAATGAAAATCTATCAAGTTGATGCCTTCACAGAACGGCCTTTTACAGGTAACCCCGCCGGAGTTTGTATACTTGAGGCGCAAAAAGATGATGAGTGGTTACAAAACGTCGCCGGTGAGATGAATTTATCTGAAACGGCATTTATCTTCAGAAGGGGAGAAGAGTTTGACTTGCGGTGGTTTACACCCACTGCCGAAGTTGATATATGCGGCCATGCGACTTTAGCCGGTGCTCATATATTATGGGATAAAGGATATTTGCAGAAAGACAAAACAGCCAAGTTTTCCACAAAAAGCGGCCTACTCACGGCGGAATATAAGGATGGTTGGATCCAATTAAACTTTCCCGCAATACCGGAAAGTAAGACAGAACCTCCGGATGAATTAGTCAGTGCCCTTGGAGTAAAACCTGTCTATGTGGGAAAAAACATATTTGATTTTTTAGTGGAAGTTGAGTCAGAGGAAATCGTGAGATCTATGAATACTAATTTAATCATGATCTCAAAAATCCCGGCAAGAGGAGTTATTGTTACGGCAAAGTCAAGAGAATATGACTTTGTGTCAAGATTTTTTGCTCCAAATGTGGGTATATCGGAGGATCCCGTGACCGGATCGGCCCACTGCTGCCTTGGACCTTATTGGATGGAAAGGCTTGGCAAGAGTACATTTACAGCTTACCAGGCTTCAAAGCGGGGCGGCATCTTGAAAGTGGAAGTGGTAAATGACAGAGTTCTAATCTCCGGAAAGGCTGTAACGGTAATTGAGGGAGATTTATTTGATTGAGTCTTGCTAGGTGCTGTAGCCGAATCTTATCCGGCTCTAGGGCAGGCGAAGGGTAAGAATTATCGTGTAAGAAATCTTTCTATCTCCGCTAAGTGCGGAGTTTTTATATGTACACAATAATTGACACAGTCTTAAACTGTATTGATCAAATGAAAGATGTAGCACGAACGAAACCTGTATTTAAAAAAGCAAAGAACTATATAGATGAAATTGTAGTATTTATTAGAAAGATTAAAAGGAGTTTTTCAAAAACTATCGAACTAATCGATAAGTGACAATTTTGCAGTAATAACTTTTTAAATGATCCTCCCTATTATCGGTTTATAGGACCTGTTTTGAGGTGAGTTTTGCATGGAAGAAATTATAAGGCTTACGGCCTTCAAATGGTTGGAAGATCAAGTTCGTATTCACGGGGATGTGCTTCCTCGTAAGCTTCTTGAACAGGGCTTCGAGTTTAGGGGTCAAAAAATAACACTCGTTGGGCCACAGGGAATATGGAAACCCAAAATCTTTGAACAGATCCCTATATCCATTACAACTGTTGCGGGTGGGCCTTATGATGATGCTTTTTCAAACGAAGGTTTTTTACTATACCGTTATCGAGGTACAGATCCTAAGCACCGGGATAATGTTGGGTTGAGAGAGGCAATGCGTGAACAAACACCACTTATTTATTTTCATGGTATAGTTAGAGGGAAGTATCTTGCGGTATGGCCGGTGTTTATAATAGGAGATGATCCGGGTCGACTATCATTCACGGTGGCTGTAGATGATTCAGCCTCGATTCATGAACATATAAATAAATCCTCTGAACACAAGTCCAAAATAGCTGAGACAGATATGTATTTCAAGAGAAAATATATTACCTCTACAATTAGGCAGAGATTGCATCAAAAGACGTTTCGAGAAAGAGTGTTAGAAGCGTATAGGGAACAGTGTGCCTTCTGTAGACTTAAACATACGGAACTTCTCGATGCAGCCCATATTATTCCCGACTCTGATAAGTTGGGTGAGCCGACTGTCAGTAATGGATTGTCATTATGCAAGATTCACCATGCTGCTTTTGACAGTAACTTTATCGGCGTAAGTCCGGATTTTAAGATAATAGTTAGGGAAGATATTCGCTGGGAGAGGGATGGTCCAATGTTGAAATACGGCATACAACAGCTTCATGACAAAAGAATTATACTGCCCCGAAATAGAAAACTCTGGCCTGACCAGGCCAGACTGGAGACTAGGTTTAAGAAGTTCATCGGAGCATAAGACATAATGTTTGATTTTGGCACGGGTTAGACTTGGTTGAGTAACTAAGTTGGCTATGCTTGCCTTTTACATTTATAACAACCCAGAGATGTACATATTTGCCAAAAGGCATTAAAATGCTGTCCCCTAATTGATTCGTGGATATTTGAAGAATTTACGCTATCAGTGTAAATTTTTTGTTTTAAAATCTTCTTATTCATAGGATTGCAGAAAGAAGGCTGCTTAAAACCGAAGTTTGATATATTTGCGTTTGCAAGTTCTTCTAAGATTTCATTTTTAAAATCTATGGTAAAACCAATTTTTCCAAAATATTCTGTGTAAATTTTTATCTGGTGCTCTTTTGCCCAGTTACCCTTACCCCTGATATTTGGATGACCCCAAGTTATCGTTTGAACCGGGACACGAATCTCGGGGTCCTGTAACAACCTGCAAATTTGAATTGGGAGATGCCAGTTGGCGTTTGGAATTTCCAGATATACTCTGTACCTTTTTGACCGATCATAATTACTTTTGCGAATAAAACCGGCCACATCGGAGAACCCGCGCAGAAAGTTGAGTTTTAAGTTTCGCGGAGCACTGAAAAAATCTTCCGGAAGCATGAAGTTTTGAAAACTATCCCTGCCATTAAAAAAAGCGGTCAATGATTGCCATGTATGAGTATTACTTTGAAAAAGGATACTTATTGTAATAGCTGAGCCGGAAGAGATCTTTCTTACATGTTTTCCCGTAAATTCTCCCAAGAGATTTACCATATAGTCAAGACCGATAATTAGCTTATCCTTTTGGTTATATTTTTTGTTTATGCCAACCGCTTCAATTGATTTAAAAGGCACATTTATTTTTAAGCTTTTCTCGGAATAATCCAAACTACCTCGACCACAGGTTAATCCAAAAAGAAAAGCCAAGTCATCTAAAAGGCAATTTAACATTGTATTACCTTCGGTTTTTTAAAGATACAAATATATTCATGTACTTTATTAACCCTAAATACCGTTGGGTAACCCAAAGGTCTTAAATTGTTGTATTCTTGCCTCCGGTCCCAGATTATATAATCTTCCAATTCAAATCCGATGGACTGCATTATTTCTGTAACATCTATATGAAAGGGATAAAATTTACTTTTTTTCCTTATGTCCATTACAATCAAAACGCAGTGCCTGTTTTCTTTCAGGCAATCAAAAACTTGTTTCAATACAAACTCCAATTTACCTAAGAATTCATTGTAGTCACCTATATTTCCCAAATCTTCCTCACTGTCACCATAGTTTTTAATATCTTTATAGTCCGCGGTCCTCTTGCGATTTAGGATATCCCAATATGGTGGAGATGTGATACAAAAATCAATGGAGTTTTTCGGAATAAATTCGCTCATCTTAAAGCTGGACTCATTAATTAACCTATTAAATACAGTAAAGTTCTTTAATCTTTCTTGTGCAATAGATGAAAACTCCGCACTCAATTCAAACCCAATACTTCTGCGATTTAACAGTGCCGCCGAAACCAATGTGCTGCCTACGCCTGCGAAGGGATCTAATATAACCTCATTACACCGAGTATAAATTTTTATAAGTTTGCTCACTAAACTGACCGGAAACAATGCAGGATGAGCTAAGCTTCTTTCTTCATTGGATTTTTTATCATCCCAAACACTTATGGAATATTTAATCCAGTCACGACCGCTGATTTTGTGTTCATCGCCAAACTCTGCTAAAGACAGGTTCGCTAAAGTCAATATAACCACCCCCTCTTTAATACATATGTAGAGTGGTTTGTCCAAAATGACCATGCTATGTTGGATAAATCATGCGGTAAATTCTGATAATTATATTCAATTTTGGAGGAATTTTGTATTTATCATCGAATTTATAACTGAGAACATTAGTAAATGATTTGTATGGAAATAAATATAAGACCGAAAAATGGTTTTATAAATTAGTTTGGCGCCTAAGTAAAAGAAATTGATGAAGCAGGTGACTGAATATATATGTATCTTAAAATAAGAGAAAAAAACATCCACCTTGCTTACCTTAAGTGTTTTGTGCTCTTGAAGGATTTTAAGTGATAAATGTAACGCGCGTTGTGGACTCCGTAAGGTAGTAATCAAAAGGTACGAAAGGAGGATAAGTATGCAATTTGAAAAGTTGGTGAGGTCTTGTCTATATAATTGGTTAGGGTATGGGAATGTGAATGGTCGATATTGGTTTATAGGAACAGAAGAAGGCGGAGCAGAGATATGGCGACAAGCGACAAAAACATTGGAAGAAAGTTTAAAACTGAGAAGTGGTTATAATCTAGGGATGGATTTTCAAACCGTATGGGAGGAGCTATATCAGATACCGTTGGAAAGTTTTAAAGGTCCTTGTGTTTGGAGATACATGGCTGCATTTTTATTAGGAATGGATGATAAACCGGTTAATAAAGATACTGTAAACGATTTTGTGTTTTACAGCAAGCTATTAGGCTCTTTATCATCAAATCACTTTATGGCTGAATTGCTACCGCTTCCCAAAAGAAGTAAGAATGACATATCAGATTATCAAACTGTCTGGAGATCAGTTGAAGAATACCACAGGGAGGTAATTCCAAGAAGGTTTGCATTAATTCAAGGAACCCTTGAAGAGAATTCAGATATTGACTTAGTGGTATCATATGAACATATTTTATCAGAAAAATTTATAAAGTATTTTGGACAGAGAGGAAGCCTCTTAAAGGCATGGAATTACAGGAGTGAATCATACGCCTTATATGAAATAAGATTAGAAGGGGGTCGCTCAATTAGGTTTCTAACCACCCCATTTTTCGGCAACGGCAGAATAAGCTACGACGGGCTATTAATAGCATCTGAAAAGATAAAGGAAGTCATATAAAAACAATTGAGCATTTTAGCAAGAAAAGAGATGAGTGGTAAATATAAACCAAGATGTGATTTATAAGAAAAAGAATATTTTGGAGAACAGAGGAAAGGTAATTTAACATGCGAATCAGAAAAACAGGTATAAAGCAATTCAGGGAGATGTTGTAATGAAAAGATGTTCTTGGTGTGAAAACGATGAGCTCTATACTAAGTATCATGACGAAGAATGGGGTGTTCCGGTATTTGATGACAGGAAACAGTTTGAGTTTTTGGTGCTGGAATCTGCCCAAGCAGGTCTAAGCTGGTTGACCATTTTGAGAAAAAGAGAAAGCTATAGGAAAGCATATGATAATTTTAACCCCATCACAGTAGCCAAGTTTGATGATAGAAAAATTGAAGAGTTAATGAAATATGAAGGTATAATCAGAAATGAAAAGAAAATAAGGGCATCGGTCAATAATGCTAAAAGATTTATTGAGGTTCAAAAAGAATTTGGCAGTTTCAGTAAATATATTTGGAAGTTTGTTGATTATAAACCCATCATTAACTCTTGGAAGAATGAATCTGAGATTCCCGCGAAAACCGAATTATCTGAGGTAATAAGCAAGGACTTAAAAAAGAGAGGTTTTGAGTTTATTGGCCCGGTTATTATATATTCTCATCTACAAGCAACCGGGTTAATTAATGATCATATAATAGATTGTTTTAGATATGACCAAATTAACAAAATGAGAAAGAAGGTAGAATAATGAACAAGAGCTTTAAAAAAGTAATTTTTAAAGCAGTTGCATTGGCTATGGGTGTTGCAACACTTGTTTTAAGCATAATAAGGCAAGATCAAGGCAAAAATGCCATAATTTTATTATCCATCGGTTTAATATGTTTAGCAATTGATAAACTGGATGACAAGTAAAAGAAAAAACTGTAGTTAGGAGTGAAATCGTTTTGAGTAATGTTGAACAGATCAAACAAGAACTTAATAAGTATATTGATGATGAAAAAGCTGCTTACCTGCCCCACTTCTTTCAAGCTTTTAAAGGCGGTTATGGTGAGGGAGACCGTTTCATAGGTGTCGCAGTACCTCATCAAAGAAAAATTGCCAAAAAGCACTATAAAGTCATTGATATAAAAGATGTTGAAAGATTGCTGAATGAACCCATTCATGAATATCGCCTTACCGCCCTATTCATGTTGGTTTACAGATTTGAGAAAGCCAAGGATGAACGGGATAGGAAAGTTATTGTGGGTACATACTTAAATAAAATTGAGTCGATTAATAACTGGGATTTGGTTGACTCCTCCGCACCAAATATTTTGGGTGCATTCCTTATCGATAAAGACAAATCAATACTATACGATATGGCCAGAACACCGGATTTGTGGAAACAAAGAATCGCCATATTGTCGACCTTTTATTTCATAAAACAGGGCAAATTTGATGATACATTAAAAATAGCGGAGATATTATTGGACCATGAACATGACCTTATACACAAGGCAGTAGGTTGGATGCTAAGGGAGATTGGCAATAAGGATTTTAATGTTGAATATAGTTTCCTCAAGGATAATTATAAAATCATGCCTCGGACTATGTTGCGCTATGCTATAGAAAAGTTTGAACCGGAATTAAGACAGAAATTCTTAAAAGGATTTATATAATGGTTTTTTATTAAAAAACCGATTTGCTAAAGGGAATTTTAAATATAGACAATTTAAAAACATACCTAAAACCCCTTTAATCTTTCCCTTTTTGAAAAAAGGGGAAACATGGTAATCAT
>DUNY01000132.1 GCA_012839145.1 Thermoanaerobacterales bacterium | reverse complement strand
GCCGCTGCTGCAGGCCAACCTACATCAATGACATCTAGCTGTAAGCCACTGTTTTTTACCAGTGCCTCAGCAGCAGGTCCAAGACTACTGGACAAAAGACCGATAACTAGGTTTATACCAATAAATCCTATACCTATTGTGATGCCGGCTCTAAGAGCCTTACCGGGCTTTTCGCCGAATACTAAGCTCAATACAAAAATTAATATCGGCAACATGACTACAGCGCCCAAATCAAGGATCGCATTAATAATAAACATATATACATCCCCTTTCATTGTTTTTCATAAAGAGAAAAGAATAACATTGGAAAAGTCCAGTGAATCTTCGCTCTTTACGTTCAAACTGTCTGAATTCATCACTTTTTTAGTTCGTCGACTATCTTTTTTAAGGTTTCATCCTCACCTATTCCTGTAATAAATGAAAGACCGTTGATTATGGGAACATCATATTTATTACCAATGATAGTCGTTGAAACTATTAAATCTGCTCCATGAACATAACTCTTCAATTCCGTTACCTTACATTGTGATATCTCCGCCTTGATTCCCTCTTGTTTACATATGTCAGCAATTTTGTCAGCTACAACTGTGGAAGTAGCAATTCCTGTCCCGCATGCAATTACTATTTTTTTCTTTTTCATGGCAATCCCCTTTCTGCAATTTGAAGTTAAATAACCTACATATATCACCTCCGTGCACTATTAAAGTTTCATTTATCTATCTGTATCTTCATTAATTATAGAATTTAAAATGTCGGCAAACTCTTCCTCATTTTTGATGTCAATAAGTTTAACCAGGAGTTGTTCTTCTTGAAAAATAGATACTAGTTTTTTTAAAATACTTATTTGTACATTTGGATCCTTTATTGCTAACATGAAAATAAGTTTTACATCAACTTGTTCGTCAGGATTACCCATTACATTAAATTTAACCGGATTTCTCAATGTTGCTACTGCAATTCCGGGTTTCAGAACATATTTTATTTCGGCATGTGGAATTGCAACACCGACTCCATTCGTTGGAAGGCCTGTAGGATACTCTTTTTCTCTATTTAAAACAGCCTGGAGATAGCCCTCTTTAGCATATCCCTCATAAATTAATTTTTTTGCCATCGCTGTTAAAATATCATCCTTCTCTGTCACATCTATGTCCAGCATAATAATAGCTGTATTTATTAGCGCTGTTTGTTGCATAGTATTCCTCCTCTTTCAATTAGGAAATTTTGAAGATTGATTTAACGATATTTTTTGTTTGTTGTATATACTAAAAAATTAAAGCAAGTTTTATTCCAAGACTACCGACAGCTTTAGTTGCTTGTAAATAAAAACTCCAAAATGATATTCCTTGCTTCTTTTGAATTGCGTGAGAGCTTTAGCTTTGACATGAATCCATTGTTATTAATTAATTTATACAAAGCTCTAATAATATCTCTTGAATCCTCTCTTAATGCCAACATAAACACACAATCTACCTCAATTCCTTCCGACCAAGCTAATGGATTTTTAAGTATAGCTATGCCAACAGCAGGTTTTATCACATTCTTCGGGGTCCCATGAGGAATTGCTATGTTTTTTTCTATCACAGTGGGCCCCATTACTTCTCTTTTATAAACATCAAGTAAAAAATCATCTTTAACATACCCTATATTAGTTAGTATTCTTACCATGTCATCCAATATCTCATTTTTTGTGCTGCAATCGGGATAAACCAGTATAGCTTCTTCATAAATCACTTTACTCAGTAACCAATTATGATTATTTTCAGTGATTGATAATTTCTGTGTTATTTTTATATCAGCTATACTCTGCAATTTTTCTACCGCAGTGCCATTTATTATTTCTTCTAAGGGAATAAATGGTATAGTATTATCTTTGGGATCAATAGTACCAACGATTGCCGATACTGAGTATTCTTTTTTAATCCGTTTTATTTTCATCGCTATGTCTTCGTCACCAACAATTCCTACAGGAATAATTTCTACTTTTTCATGGATACCCGGTATCATTTTTTCTATAAGTCGCTTTATTCTTATAGCCGTCCCTTCACCGGTTATACATAAAGTTATAATAACTTTTTTATGTCTTGATATTTTAGTTGGTGTAAATCTTCCAAGACCTACTTTGTCTTTATCTATACTTGCCACAATTTCATCCAAGTTGGTATCTGGTAGAATAGCCCTTCTAACTGCTTCCAAAACCATTACCGTGTCAACCCTGCTAACTGTTTTCGTAGGTATTCCGGTTTTTCTGGTTATTATTTCACCAAATGTTATT
>DUNY01000146.1 GCA_012839145.1 Thermoanaerobacterales bacterium | reverse complement strand
CGATTTTGTTCACTGTTATAACATCTGTAATTGGAACTATATACAGCCGGAGACTGCTGTTTGACTTTCTGATGCCGGCTGAGCTTTTTCTCATCGCTTTAGTTGGTGCTCTTTTGCTGCTATGTGCCGCACGACGGGCGCGTTACTATCAAAAACTCATCGGTTGGGGGTTAGTTGCTGCCATAGTTTTTCTCGTTAGCAGTCAGGGGATTGCCATTGCCACCGGTCTGGCTTCAGGTGCGATTGAACCAACGGGCTGGCCTTGGGCTGTGGTAATCAGTTCAATTGCTTTTTATTCGTTTGCACTTATTGAGATTGGTATAGCAGGTGTATTGTTAGTAAAAAAGCTGTACTTTCTTTAAATAAAGTTAGCAAAATGTCAAATTATAATATTGATGATTCCAAAAATCGAAGTAAAGGCTGTGAACTGATGTTACTACTCATTGGCATATTAATTTTTCTAGTATCCGGGTACTATCCGCAAATTACTGAAAAGATATATTCTACATTTATTTACAAAATACTGGGGCAAAGCATCAGCAAAATTACAGGTATATTTCCTGTTTCGATTGCAGAAGTAGTTATTTTGTTTTCCGTTATTTTCATAACAGCTTATACACTCCGATTTGCTTTTTACTTTATAAAAACAAAAAAAATAAAAGAGCTCAAAAAACTCTTCTTAAATATACTTACTGCAACAGGCATAATCTATTTTTCTTTTCAGTTGCTCTGGGGACTGAATTACAACAGGGTAAGACTGGATGAAATTCTAAGTTTAGATATAAGAACGCCAACACAAGAAGAACTTATAGGTCTTTGTGAAGATTTGATTGTTCGGACAAACAAACTCAGGGTAGACCTAAATCAAAACACGAATAATGTAATGGAACTTCCCTATGAAAAGGCTCACGCCCTGCAAATTGCTTATAAGGGCTTTGAAAATGCTTCATTGTATTATCCCCGTCTTGATGGAAAGTATGGACGCCCTAAAGGTATAATCCTTTCAAACCCTATGTGCTATACAGGAATTTCAGGCTTCTTTTTTCCCTTTACCGGTGAAGCAAATGTCAATATGGCTACACCCGACCCTTTCTTCCCATGCACCATAACCCATGAAATGGCACATCAGAGGGGATTTGCCCGAGAGGATGAGGCCAATTTCATCGCATATATTGCATGCATTAATCATCCCGATATTTATTTTCAGTATTCGGGAACACTTTCAGCTCTGAGTTATTCTATGAAAGCCTTAAAAAAAGTCAGTGACTCAAAATACAGTGAATTACTTGTTGCCTACAGTGAAGGTGTGACTCGTGATATAAAATTCAATAACGATTTTTGGAGTCAGTACTCCGGCCCTATGGAAAAAGCTTCCAACAAAATAAATGATACTTACCTGAAAACACAGAATCAAAAAACCGGAGTTAAAAGCTACGGTGCGATGGTTGATTTATTGATTGCTGAATACCGAAGGAAAAACAAAGGTTAAAAAAATATCATATGTTCTGTTTAGCTTTGGTCTTTTTTGCACTGTTATTCTTTTGTGTACATACTCTCCAAAAGTCATTGCCTTAGTACACTATATTTTAAACTTTAAAATGGTATTTTGTAGATCCTGGGCTAATTTAGATAAATCTTCACTGGAGCTTGCGATCTCCTCCATAGATGCAGCTTGTTCTTCCGTAGATGCTGTTACTTCTTGGGTGGCTGCAGAATTTTCCTCCGCAATGGAAGATAGATTTTCTAAAGTGGACATTATCTCATTTTTCATATCATACATTTCTTTTCCCGAGGCATTTAACCTATCTATAGCCTTTTGAGATTCGTTCATTGCTTCTTCGATCAGTTTATAGTTATTCTTGTTCTTTACAACACTTTGGGTCTGCTCATTTGCAATTTCTGATATCCTTTCCATGGTATCTACGGCATTTTTTGCATTCATTTGTAATTCATTTACGATTTGTTCAATAGTATAGGTTGAATTTGCCGATTGCTCAGCCATTTTTCCAATTTCATCCGCTACAACCGCAAAACCCTTTCCCGCTTCCCCGGCTCTAGCTGCTTCAATAGCAGCGTTTAATGCTAATAAATTGGTTTGGTCTGCAATAGAAGCAATGAAATTACTTGCCTCACTTATTTTATCAGAGCTTTCGTTTGTTTTTAGGATTACATCAGAAATATTTTTATTAGCAATGTTGTTTTCATCTGTGATTCTGGAAAGGTTTTCTATTTCCACAAGACCTTCATTTACAATTTGTGTGACATTGCTTACAGCATTATTTATATTTTTTGTGTATTCTATGTCATTATCTATAATCTCTCCTAATAGCACCGCCTTGGAGGCACCTTTCTCAGTATTCTTAGCTTGGTCCGATGCTCCGTTGGCAATCTCTTCTATGGTTTCTGATACTTCCTCCACTGCAGTGGCTGATTCTTGAGATATTGCTGTAAATTCCTGTGAAGCTGCTGCCATTTGTTCAGAAGAATCACTGATTTTAATGATAATATTTCTAAAACTGTCCGCAATACTATGTAATGCCTGAGCTAAATCTCCAAATTCGTCTTTCCGATTTAAATCTCTTTGAGATACATCCTTTGTAAGGTCTAAATCTGCAAGTTCTTTTGAATATTCTACTGCATTTTTAATGGGTTTTGAAATATTGTTTGATAATAATAATCCGCATATAAGAATTATCACAGCGAATGCCAAAAGTATTAAGATGCTCGTAGTTTTGAATTTGTTAAGCCCTAGATAAACGCTTTCAACATCATAATCAACCCCGATAAATCCTACAACTGTTCCCTGATTATCCTTCAATGGATAATATGAACTAATAAAGGATCCCCATCCTTCTTCGTGGTGAATTTTTTCATCTGTGTAAGCTTCCCCACTCCAAGTCTTTTCAAATGCTGGCGTGGATTCTTCAGTATCCCCAAGGTGTGATACATCTTCAATAGAGGAACCGTCAACTACATACATAAAATTACCATCATCAGTTTTTCTCATGGTGAAGATGTATTTAGCTCCACTTATCTTTCTGATATATTCAAGGTTTTGTCTCATTTGAATATATGAGGGCTTTTTTTCATCTTCTACTGTCTGTAACTTAACGAACTCATCAATGTCTATTGCTTCGCTAGCCCCTTCTACTGTTTCATATGCCCTATCTGATGCTTCTTTCGTTACCATCGCGGAACATTGCCAGTAAAGTATAACCGATAGCAAAGCAGTAATAGATAATACAATAATTAAAAAAAACACTGTGATTTTTACTTTAATACTTCTACTCATAGACAACTTCGATAGATTCATCAAAACAATCTCCTCGTATACTATGTTTAGGCTCACATTTTAAGTGGTCCAAACATAGTTATTTTTATTTATTTTAAAATTCTCCCCCCTCTTATATACATTATCGACAAATTTCGTCAAAAGTTTAATATTTCGAGGAAACAGCAGAGTATGAAAAGAAAGACACTATACGTTTCTTCTGTATGTTGGCAAAGAAAAAGACAGGGGAAGTCTTCTCCTGTCTCGCTTGATGGGGTTTTCACTGAACCTCGATATTTTTAAAATACAAAGATTCCTACTGCTTCTCCCTTTGAACTTTTACCACACACTCCACATGTGTCGTGTGTGGGATAGGAATACAAATTACTATCTTTATCATTTTTTTCTATAACTAATCCAGTTTTAAAAATAAAAGTAACACTGTAGGGGTTATTATTTCCATCTTCATCGATTTCCCCAACTATAATCTTTTCAATTACACTTTCAAAAATTTCTCTATCAAATTCTTTCAAGATTTCATTATTTTCAAATAATTTTCTAAAAGTATCTATTCTATCTTTTAAATTATCTTCTTTGCTAGTTATTGTTTGTAACTCTTCTTCTTTAACCTTGACTTTTTCAAGTTCGTTTAATAACTCACTGTACTTATTTTCAAAATCTTCTTTACTTAATATTTTTTCTAGATATAAATCTACTAGCTTGTTAATGTTGTTTTCTATCTTATTTATTTCTTTTT
>DUNY01000307.1 GCA_012839145.1 Thermoanaerobacterales bacterium | reverse complement strand
TTAAGTGACAACCTCCCCCTCCATTTAGGTGTTGGGTCTCCCAATGAATATGAAACCCTAGCATGAGCATATTCATGAAAGGTAATTGCCAACAATAAAGCCGGTATTCTTAGTAACATTTCCGGTCCTAAAAAATTTGCCATGCAAGCTGCCATCCTTTCCCATATATATATATGTTTTTTTTAATTCCTGCTTATTGCATTATACCATTTATATCAAAATGAAAAAAGTGTGCTAGGGCACACTTTTTTCACAAGCACAGGGTTAAAACATGAAATTAGGCCATTAGTAAAGTTCACAAATCTAAAAACTTGCCAGAGAAATATGTTTGGAGTGAGGTGAAAATACTTCATTATTTATCAGGTCCTCATATGTTTGCCGACGAACGACAATCCGCGCTGCTTTATTTTTTACAAAAACCACTGCAGGTTTCGGTATCATATTATAGTTACTAGCCATAGAGTAATGATATGCTCCTGTGCTAAAAACAGCTAAAATATCACCCGGTGCGATTTTGGGCAAATCAATATCCCAGATCAACATATCCCCGGATTCACAACACTTTCCAGCAATTGATACCGTTTCTTCCTTAGGGCAATTTGCTTTATTCGCAATAAGGGCCATGTACTGTGCTCCGTATAATGCCGGCCTTATATTGTCGCTCATTCCGCCATCTACGCTTACATATTTTCTTACACCTGGAATATTTTTTATAGCACCTATTGTATACAAAGTTGTGCCGGCTTCACCTACGATAGCTCTACCTGGCTCTATTAATATCTTAGGAATGGATATGTCGTGCTTTTTACAAGATTCTTTGACCGACTCTACTAAAATCGTAATATAGTCTTTCACAGCCAACGGCTTATCTTTTTCTGTATACTTGATGCCAAAACCGCCCCCAAAGTCAATTTCTTTGGTTTTAAACTCGTATTTTTTATTTACTGTTTTGGCAAATTGAATCATCACTTCCGCAGCATCTTTAAAGGGCTCCTCTTCAAATATTTGAGAACCGATATGGCAATGAAAACCAGTGAGCTTAAAACCTTTTATACTTAAAGCGTTCTCTACAGCCATGAGCGCATGCCCGTTTTCCATCCCGAATCCAAATTTGGAATCAAGCTGGCCTGTCTTTATATAATCATGGGTATGAGCCTCAATACCGGGAGTTAAACGTAACATTATTTTTATTTTTTTACCTTGATATTTTTTCGCTATATCTCTTAGTAATTCCAGTTCGTAAAAATTATCTACTATGATGCGTCCAACACCGTATTCAACGGCCATTTCCAGTTCAGCATAAGATTTATTATTTCCGTGAAAATATATCTTTTTCGCAGGAAAGCCGGATTTTATCGCTGTATAAAGCTCCCCTCCCGATACTACGTCAAGACCTAAGCCTTCTTCTTCAATTAATTTACACATTTCCATAGTTAAAAAGGCTTTTCCGGCGTAAATCACTTCACTGTTTTCGTGTAATTTCCGTAAATTGTTTATATATAAACGACAATTTTCACGTATATGATTCTCATCCATTACATATAAAGGAGTGCCAAACTCTTTTACAAGCTCAATAGTGTCACATCCGCCTATTTCCAGATGGTTGAGTTCGTTAATTCTACAGGTTCCATAAAACATACAGTTTCTCCTTTCATTTGTATAAAACAAAAACAACCGGGGATATTTGCCGGTTGTCTAATTCAAGGCAAATACCTCACTCTCTTGAAGTAGCGCTTCACCGAATAAAACGCTTTCGGTGACAGTCTTATACCTATTCGGTATAAGCCCAGCATGGTTTTTTGGGCAAAACCGTACTTCGGAGATAGTCCCTTTTAATTTGCTTAATAGGCTTCCCGGCCTCCGCAAATCTACTCTTGATCTATCGCGCCTCTACCCCAGCTCTTATCGAGATGAGGTAAGTGATTCAATTTATGTTAATATATCATACTTAATCTCGTTTTGTCAAGGTTATGCCATATTATATGGAGCGCGTGGCTTGGTTACAAGGTTAAATGATGGAAAATTATAGGCTATTACCTGTACAATTTTCACCTTTATTTTGCAAATCCTATGCTGAATCTCGTATAATTTTTTACTTTTTAAACAGCGATGGTTGAAGACCATTTTCCACACCTGTCTCCCCATCTTGCTTTCAATTTATTATCGGAAAACAACTGTATTATTTCACAATTGTTCGGGCATCCTTTACATTCAAAGCTTTTTACTTTGTAATTTTGAGCAGCAATATCCATGCCCAAAAATCGAGTTGCTTTTTGTCGGGAAACAATATGATTGAAAGCCAAGATAGCTGCACCTATAGCACCCATTACATCATAATTTTCAGGAATTGTAACACTTTGTTCTAGTTGTTCTTCAAAAGCTTTTTTTATTCCTGTATTTGCTGCTACACCACCTTGAAATAATATTAAGGGCCTTATTTCTTTCCCTTTAGCTACATTTGAAAAATAATTCCTCACAAGGGCTTCGCATAGTCCTTTCAAAATATCTTCAATAGAATGGCCCATTTGCTGTTTATGTATCATGTCTGATTCTGCAAAAACGGCACAACGACCGGCTATTCGAGTTGGATTATGTGATTTAAGAGCTATTTCTCCAAATTTATTTATCGGAATTCCTAGTCGTTGAGCTTGTCTGTCCAAAAAGGAGCCAGTACCTGCGGCACATACTGTATTCATCGCAAAGTCCACCACAGTTTTGTTTCTGATTACTATTATTTTTGAATCTTGACCTCCTATTTCCAAAATTGTTTGTGTATTCGGGTAATAACTTAGAGCAGCAGCTGCATGGGTTGTGATTTCATTCTTCACAATATCGGCCCCTACTAATATTGAAGCCAATTGCCTTCCACTACCTGTGGTTCCAACGGCAAAGATATCCACATCTCCTAATTCCTCATGCAAAATTCCAAGCCCCTTTTTAATCGTTTCTATGGGATTACCTGCAGTTTTTAAATAAAGTTTTTTAATAAGATGTTTTTTTTCATCAAGTAAAACCAAATTAGTACTTACTGACCCTACATCAATTCCTAGAGTGTACTTTTGCAAAATCATTGACCTCCTTATTGTGGCATATCATATCTGTAAAAGCTTCCAAACGTGTTCTAAAACCAGTCTCCGCCGAATGTTCATCCAATATGACTGTCATTACCGGGATACAATACTGTTGGCTGACACGTGGTATGGCACTCTTTGCAACTATTTCCGGCATACATGTAAAAGGAAGAAGATGGATAACTCCGTCAAAGCCCTTTTTGGAAAAGTTAACGATTTGAGCAACCGACTCTTGACCATGCCCCCCTATGAAGCAGTTAATAAAAGGCTGAGCTAATTGTAACATCTTTGTATGATCTTTGGGTTTTAGAAATGCAGGCAATAGGTTTTCGCGCACCCAATCAGTAATATAAATGTTTCTGGATACCTCAACACCTAGTTCCCCTAACTGTTTTTCAATATTTAGGTTTACAAAAGGCTCAAGAACGGTGTATATTTCTCCTACTATACCAACTTTGATGGTGGCTTTATCGCTTATTCGTATATTGGAAAAAGCCTTGATAATTTTTGTTTTAAAATTATCTATATTATCTTCATGCCTGATATCATTTATTTGTTGCAAGAGCCAATTATATACCTTGTCGGTTTGTCCTCTTGTTATTTCTATGGGCCTCGTTTTGAAAGATTCCATATCTAATTGATCTAATAGAAGTGCCTTTTTCCATGCCAAACGTATCGCTCTTACAATGTCTTTTACAGAATTATTTTTTTTATTGGAGATACATTTGACTTTGTTAAGCAATTCAAAAAAGTGACCCTGTGGTGGTTCCAGAATAATCATTTCAAAATTGAAACCTAGATCTTTCAAGATTTCTCTTTGTACTTCTCCGTAATACCCGAATCTACATGGCCCTATTCCGCCGGCCATTATAATTGTATTAGCTCCCTTTTCCAATGCTTCAATAAAATTTCCAATATTTATTTTTAGAGGTAGGCATGCAAATTCCGGTGAGTAAGCCACGCCTAATTCAAGGGTCCTCCTGGTGCAAAAAGGCGGTGGAATTACTTCTAATCCCAGGTTTTCAAATATAGTTTTCAATGGTATATATATATTACCCATATGTGGAAAAGTTATCTTCAATATATCCACGTCCTTCCAAAACATCTAAAAAAGCTTCCAGCCTTGTATTAAAACCGGTTTCTCCGGCATGTTCGTCTAAGTTTAAAGATAAAAATGGGATAGTGTAATCACGTTTTATTTTTTTTTCTATAAGTTCTCCCACTAAGGAATCCGGTCCACATCCAAAAGATGCCACATGGATTATGCCATCTATTTTTTTCCGATCCAAAAAATAATGAGCTGTACCAATTGTCTTTTTTCCTAAAGTCCAAAACATGTCCTTTGACAATTTTTTAGTGCCTTCAAGTATATTTTTTTTAACCACCATCTCGCTTGTAATAAAGGCAATATTCTGTTTTCGCAGTTTTCTAATAAGGCCCATACTAATAAAATCATCGTATATGTTATAATTATGTCCTAATAAAAGGACTTTTATATGACTCGGTTTTTTTTCTAGCACTTGATCTTTCTGAATTTGACGAGTTTCGTTCAATATGTCTTGAGGAATCCTCAATTCTCTAGTTAACTGATATTCAAATTGTTTCTGAGTCTTTAGTGCTTTATAATAAGCAACTAAAACTCTATTTTTATTTACATTCAAATCTTTACCTAGCTTGAAAACATAGTCAAAAATCTTGCTTTTACCCCTATATAGATTTAACTCTGTATCCATGATACAAGGTAAATCCGGTATACTATTTCTGATCATATCAGGTAAGCCCAAAAATTTCGGACAAATATATTCCTTAGGCTCGATGCTTACAATCCTTGGTATATATATAGTATCAACTTTACCCATTAGATCGGCTACATGACCATGGAAGATTTTAATGGGTAAACAGGCATCATCAACACACAGTTCAATACCTTTCTTTAATATTTCCTTATTTGTTGGTGAAGATAGAATTACGTTGTGACCTAGTGATTCAAAAAATATTTTCCAAAAAGGATAAAATTGATAATAAAATAACGCTCTGGGTATTCCAATTTTCAATGTATTTGCACTCCTAAGCCAATATTTCTATTTATTGCTTAACAAGATAATAATCATAATTCGATATAAAGCAGTTTTCATCATTAAAACCGGTAAGGGGCTTTTGAACTCAGCAACTGGATTAATTAAATCAAGCCATGGGATCCTTCTTGCTCTGTGAAGACCCCATCCCAATAATAAAAGGAAAATAGGACTGATCATTAGATGAAAAATATTACTGTTTTTCATTGTAACAGTAGTAAAGATACCACCGGCAACTACTTCTGTTATACTTGACTCTAAAGCCATGGAAATTAGTACAGTTAAAAACGATTCAGCAAAGCACAGTATTAATACAATATACCAATATCTAGGGCTTACGATTATTACAGTAAGTAAAACCCCAACAACATCTACAAACATGATTCTCTCCCTACTTGGCCTTTGGATTAAAAAATACGGCCATCAGATATCCAAAAAAAATGGCGGCCGTTAAACCCCCGGCTGCAGATCTCAAGCCTCCGGTAAAGATTCCAAGGATTCCATACTCATTTACATCTTGTATGACCCCTATTACAAGATTATGACCAAAACCTGTAAGCGGTATAGTTGCTCCTGCTTTTCCGATGTCTACTAAAGGCTGGTAGAGACCCACTCCGCTGAGAACTGCACCCAAAGTTACAAAAAGAACTAAGACATGGGCTGGAGTAAGTTTTGTTGCATCAATCAATATTTGACCTATAGCACATATTAGACCTCCAACAATAAATGCCATAACGAAATCCATTCAATCTCTCCCTGACATTACAAATTTTCCAGAGAAACTGCATGAGCAATACAAGGTATAGTCTCTCCCTGTTGACTGCTTGTAGTGCTCAATAAAGCTCCAGTAGCAACTACCAATACTTTATTATATTTTTGTTTTAACATTTCTTTGTAAATATAACCACAAGTAACTACTGCAGCACATGCACATCCGCTGCCTCCAGCATGAACATCTTGTTCGGGATAATATATCAAAACCCCGCAATCACTAAAGTTACCAGATACATCATAACCTTTCTGCTTTAACAGCTCTTCAGTTATTTCTTTTCCTAGAGTTCCAAGATCGCCGGTAATAATTAAATCGTAATC
>DUNY01000222.1 GCA_012839145.1 Thermoanaerobacterales bacterium | reverse complement strand
TAAAGCATCCGGTTCCATAGGTGTTCTTGGCCATACCGGGAGCATAGCAAGCCTGGCCGAACAGTGCAGCCTGCTGATCTCCGGCATCACCGGCTATTGGGATTTCTCCGCCAAATACTTCCGTAGTTGTGTGGCCATATACATGACTTGACGGCATGGCTTCTGGAAGCATGGCTCTAGGTATGTTCAATTCTTTGAGTATTTCATCATCCCAATCCAGTTCATGGATATTAAACAACATTGTTCTGGAGGCGTTACTGTAGTCGGTAACATGGGCCTTTCCGCCTGTTAGATTCCAGATAAGCCATGTATCGATGTTTCCAAATAACAATTCACCTTTTTCAGCTTTTTCCCTGGCACCCTCTACATTATCAAGAATCCATTTTACTTTGGTGCCGGAGAAGTACGCGTCTACTACCAATCCTGTCTTCTCGCGGATTTTTTCAGCAAGGCCGCGATCTTTAAGGTCATCACAAATGGGAGCGGTTCTGCGGCACTGCCATACAATGGCGTTGTAGACGGGTTTACCGGTATTCTTATCCCATACTACTGTGGTTTCTCTCTGGTTAGTAATACCGATAGCAGCAATATCATTAACTGTCAGACCGCATTTTAAAAGAACTTCTTTGGCAACACCTATCTGGCTTCCCCAGATTTCCATGGGGTCGTGTTCAACCCAACCGGGTTTCGGATAAATTTGCGTAAACTCTCGGTTGGTAACACCTTTGATTAAACCATTTTCATCGAAGATAATTGCCCTGGAACTGGTTGTTCCCTGGTCTAAAGCCATAATGTACTTAGCCACTAAACATTACCTCCTTGTTTTTTAATCTTTATATTCTTTCGAATATAATAACTCTTATGATTGGTTTTGGCGCAAACTACAATCTTGGCTGGTGTAAGTATTTATTATTCTGTTTTATACATACAAGCAATAGAGAATAAATCCGCCTAAAACTCCTCCTAGAATCGCATTTATAATCATACCTACACCTTTTCCAACATCATCACCGGATATGGCAGAGGCAACGAATAGGCCTGCAAATGCTGCCCACGCCATATCTATCCATGCTTCTCCCGATTGGTAAATTAAACCTACACCATGGTTTAAAGTCCACGTTGTGCCAACTATAAATCCGCCGGCAAGCCAACCGCCGATGGGTCCAAAATTGTCACATAGATTACCCCATAAGAGTCTGAGTAGGAATGGAAATATAAAACCACCAGCCATAGTCGCTATAATTTTTGGAAATGCCATTTATATGACCTCCCCCTGTTTTTTTTAATCAAATTACATTGAGATATCTTTGGTCTTGGCAGCATCTCTTTCTGCCCAAACTTTCTCCACAGCAACAGCTGCCATACCGCCAATGATCGCACCGATAATAACGAAAGCCAGTGTAGGTAAAGAATTGATTCCCGCTTGTGGACCCTGAAGGAACACATCCCTCATGGTGCCGCATATACCAATACCGGCGGCCATATCCACAACGGCGCCTTCATTGGCTACAAGTCCCAAGAAGTGATTCATAAACCACATGATAGAAATAATCATGAGCCCGGCAAACCAGCCTCCGAAAATACCGTATGCTTCTACAAAAGCACCCCAAACAGACATTACGAAAATACCGGCGATCGCAAATCCAATAATTGAACCAAGGTTTTTCACTAATGTCACCTCCATGTTTTTTTAACCCATAAGTAAGAACCACCGACTGAAATATACACCCATTTTTTGCATGCATCCCCCCCTTTTGGGCAAATTAAAAATCCTTCCAAGGTAAATAACAAACACAGGAATAGTGTATTATTCACCCAGGAAGGACTTTCTCCTAATCTCCAAGTCCTCAAAAGGTATATTCCAAATATCTTCTTTTGTGACTGATATGGCCCATGCCCCCTCCTTAAGGGCTTCTCTTACTTCTTGAATATCTTCGATTAGTCCTCCTGCTATAATTGGATGTCTGGTTCTTTGACATATCCTTCTGATTATTTTAGGTATAACCGCAGGTAAGATTTCAATTGCATCAGGATTTACATTTTTAATAGATTTTACAGCTGTATCAATGGCAAGACTGTCAAGAACGAATATTCTTTGTATGGTAAACAGGCCTTCAGTCTTTGCACAGTTTATTAGGTTTGCTCTTGTGGTAATAACCCCATCGGGTTTAATCTCCTGGGCAATATATTTTATGCCCATGCTATTCTTACTTATGCCTTCAAGTAAGTCGAGATGCAAAAATATTCTTCTATCGGCACTCTGTACACGTCTTACTATATCCTTAATATTCAGTATGTTGCCTGTTAGCAAGAATACGCATCTGGATTTTATCGATATGGCTGTATCTATTCTACTCACATCTCTTATTGCTGGTATCACCGGAAATCTCTTCAAATCCTCCATTATTTCACCCAAACAATCACCTCTAAGCTACATCGGTAATACCTAAAATTATTTGATTATCATGTCCACATCTCTGTATCGACATATTATTGCAATAACTATGCCATCAACTCAATTGCGACTTTTCAGTGTTTGCAAGATTTTCGGTTGGTAAAAAGTATCAATACGCATCTTGTTTTCTAAAAATGTTGATACTTTTTACCAAGGTCTGATCTTTTATCTTGCTTTTTGACCTAGTTTATTTTCTTTTCCTGCCAATAATCTCTCAATATTATCCCTATGTCGATAAACAGCGATAATGCCGAGAATCAATCCTGCTATAATATGTTTTGCTGGGTATTTAAGGACCAGTAAAAGTATTGGAAGTGAAACAGCTGCAGTTATAGAACCTAATGAAACATAACGAGAAATGTAGATAACTGAAATACCTATAATAAAAAGTATCAATCCGACTTTTGGGGAAATCCCGATAATAACTCCAAAGCTAGTGGCGATGCCCTTTCCGCCCTTGAAGTTGAGAAAAACGGACCAATCATGTCCGATAACCACCGCTATGGCTGAAAGCAGTGCCAGACTCTCGCCGCCAATAATTTTCCCCAAGGAAACCATTATAAATCCTTTAAGCAGATCTGCAGTAAAAACTATAAGAGCCGGTTTCTTGCCAAGCACCCGGAGCACATTGGTGGAACCAGGATTGCCGCTACCGTATTGTCGTATATCAATGGAGTAAAATTTACTGCAAATAACGTATGCAAAAGAAATGGAGCCGACCAGATAACTAGTAATTATATATACGATAGTTTTTAGCAAGTCTATTCACCTTTCGAAAGATTTTTAATAATTTCTAATTCACTTAATATTATACACTTAGGTTTATAGAATGTCAATAAAATTTTTATCCTGGTTTTTGAATGATCACTTACTATTTGACATAGTAAAAATACAACCAAGGTAACGATAAAGGGTTGCAATAAATCTTACAAATGTTAGATTTGCAAATAGTTATAACAAAAATTAACTATAGATAAATATTTTTTAATATGCTGCTGCAATACATCAAGGACTTCATCTGATAAGCAACCCCATATTTATCAGCTGAATCTTTGTAGCTCATATTATTGTCAATAACCCATTTAACTATTTCTAATCTGTCTTCAAATGTAGTTTTTCTAGATTTGTATAGACATCTCCTTTAGGAGCATAATCTTTTATTTCTATACCATTATACCAATTATTAACCCAGGTGCGGATAACTCCAGTAGCAATATTATGTT
>DUNY01000302.1 GCA_012839145.1 Thermoanaerobacterales bacterium | reverse complement strand
TCTTTCAGTACTTCCACCACTTCCGGAATAATGTCTCCGGCTTTTTGCACAATGACACTATCTCCTATGCGAATGCCCTTTTCTTTTATATAGTCTTCATTATGAAGGGTTGCCCTACTAACGGTTGAACCGGCTATTCTAACAGGAGTTAAAACAGCATTAGGGGTTAGAGTGCCCGTTCTTCCCACACTTACTATAATATCTTCTATTACGGATACTTTCTGTTCGGCGGGGAATTTATAGGCAATTGCCCAACGGGGATTTTTAGCAGTGGACCCTAATATTCTTTGGAACTTAAGTGAATTAACCTTTATCACCATACCGTCAATTTCGTAAGGTAATAAATCTCTTTTTTCTCTCCAGCTCATGCAGTAGTCAATAACGTCATCAAAATTGTCAAACAGCTTGATATGGGAATTAACCCTAAATCCACAAGCTTTATAAAACTCCAGCACTTCATGATGTGTATCAAACCAAGCCTCCTCTACATACCCCATCCCGTATATAAAAGTTGATAAGGGCCTTTTAGCAGCAATTTTCGGATCAAGCTGCCGGATGGAACCAGCCGCCGCATTACGGGGGTTGGCAAAAGGGGGAAGTTCCATGTCTTCCCGGTCTTCATTGAGCTTTTGAAACCCTTTCTTTGGAAGGTAAATTTCCCCCCGAACCTCCATTAAGGTAGGGACTTTACTTAAAGACACATCTAGGCGCAGCGGGACACTCTTTATAGTCTTTACATTTTGAGTGACATCTTCCCCTACCTCCCCATCGCCTCGGGTTGCTGCTGTAACCAAAATACCGTTTTCATAAGTGAGTGAAATGGCCAGACCGTCAATCTTGAGTTCTACAACATATTCCACTTGATTTCCTACGGTTTCCGTAACACGACGATGAAAGTCTCTAAGATCTCCTTCATTGAAAGCATCGGCAAGGCTTATCATAGCTTCTCGGTGAGTAACCCGATTAAAAGCCGCCAAGGGCTTGCCACCTATACGCTGGGTGGGAGAGTCGGGTGTGATAAGCTCAGGAAATTGGTTTTCAAGGGCTATAAGTTCTCTCATCAGTTTATCATATTCAGCATCTGGTATTTCCGGATCGTCTAGTACGTAATATAGGTGATTATGATGGTTTGTTAATTCTCTTAATTCTTGTATGCGTCTTTCAGCCTGGACCTTGTCCAAGAATCTCACCCTTCCTTCAGGTGTTTTTTATGTATAATTGATTTCGATATGGAAACTATTCTGAGGTGAAGAAGACGGTAAACAACTTCTTTTAAGTAAAGTCTGTTATTTTAAAGCAGGCGGTCAAAGACCGCTCCTAGTATAATGTAGTTGTAATATAAAGCCGCCTTTTACCTCTAATTATTGAGCTAGCCGCTGAACGTTACATCATTGATGTAAGGTTAATGTCCGTTTCTAGCTCAACAACGAAAACTGATATAGACACCAGCCAGCAAATCTTATATTCTATAATTGAATAGGAGGATAAATGTGCCGTCCCTAGGGAGAAGCCATATTTATTGGGTTTCCATAACCTCTATGTAGAATCCATTCAGTGAAGATTTATGAGTTAGTTGGTTGGGACCGGTTTTCGGTATACCCGTGTAACATGCTAGGTTGTGTATTCACTGTTTTAATGGATCTCTTATTCAAATTTACTTGAAAAGGAGTAAATTTCTATGCCGGTATCATATAATTGATTACCATAATTACCTCTAAATCTTCACTATAGGTGCATACTTCAGTATCAGATGTTTTTCACCTACCGAAGGAAAGTTTATAGATATTTGCGCATCCTCATCAATCCCGTCTATGTATGTTACTGTACCTTCACCCCATTTTGAGTGCCTTACTCTGTCACCGAGGCATATGGGGCCGATAGGCTTATTATCCGGGAAAGGTTTTTCTTCATTTTTTGGACCTTCAGGCTCATGCTTCGTGGTTTCTACATTGTTATATACACCGTATGATGTTTCTACAATATACTCCGGCGGAATCTCGTTTAGAAATCTTGAGGCCATGTAATATGATGTGTTACCATAGATACTTCTTTGCCAAGCTCTGGTCATATAAAGTTTTTTTCGTGCCCTTGTAATTCCTACATAACACAGACGCCGCTCTTCTTCCAGTTGATTGTCATCTAAAAGGGATCGAGAATGAGGAAAGATACCTTCATCCATACCTGAAAGAAATACTATTGGAAATTCAAGACCTTTGGCACTGTGTAAAGTCATCAATACAACAGCTTGTTCCTCTTCCTCCATATCATCCACATCGGATACCAAAGCAAGTTCTGCTAAAAAATCTTCAAGACCGCCTCCGGGAGATCTTTGTTCAAACTCCATAGCAGCACCTATCATTTCTTGGAGGTTTTCCGTGCGACTCAAAGCCTCTGTTGTATTTTTATTCATTAGATCTTCCATATACCCGGTTTGTTCAAGGATATAATTCATAAGATCCGGTATGGTCATCTGTTCTGACATATTTATAAAATCTTCCATCATTACATGAAACTTTCGCAGTCTGTTTTTTAGTGTGGAGGAGAGAGGTAAATCTTCCACACTCTTTATTATGTCAAAAATGCTTTCATTTGTTTCCTCTGCTGCCGCTCTGAGCTTATTTAAAGTAGCATTGCCAATACCTCTCCTTGGAACATTTATAATCCTCGTTAGACTTACATCATCGTAAGGGTTGGCTATAACTCGCATGTATGATAAAATATCCTTTATCTCTTTTCGTTGGTAAAACTTTAAACCTCCTATTATCTTATAAGGGAGGCCGCTTTTCACCATGGCCTCCTCTAACACTCTGGATTGAGCATTGGTCCGGTAAAGAACTGCTATATCTTTATAATTGATATCATCTCTGAAAACCATATCATTAATTTCCCGGGCAATAAAATATGCTTCCTGACGCTCATCCTCCAGGGAAATAAGATTTATTTTCTCACCTTCGCCATTGTCGGTCCAAAGTGTCTTCTTTTTACGACCAAAGTTATGATCAATTACACTATTAGCAGCATTTAATATGTTTTGTGTGCTGCGATAGTTTTGTTCCAAGCGTATTACTGTGGCATCCGGAAAATCCTGCTCAAACTCCAATATGTTTCTAATATCTGCACCCCTAAAGCTGTATATACTTTGATCATCATCCCCTACAACACATAAATTCCGATGTTTAGCCGCCATCATTCTAACAAGCTCATACTGGGCTATATTAGTGTCCTGATACTCATCAACCAGTATATGCAAAAAGCGATTTTGATAGTATGAAAGTATGGATGGGTATTCTTTGAAAAGCTGCACCGTTTTCATGATAATATCATCAAAATCTAATGCATTGCTTCCTTTAAGTCGCTTTTGATATAATTCGTAGATCTTCGCCATGGTCTTTTCACGAATATCTTTGGCCCGATCAGCACAATTTCCAGGTGTTAAAAGTTTATCTTTTGCTCGTCCTATATAGCTTAATACAGCTGCCGGAGCAAACTTTTTATCATCTATATTTAAAGTCTTAAGACATTCTTTTATCATAACCTGCTGATCCTGTGTATCAAATATGATAAAATTCCTGTCATATCCCAGTTTGTCAATATCAATACGTAAAAACCTTACACAGGCCGAGTGAAAAGTGCTGACAAGCATATCCCGAATACCAGGAAGCAGTTGTTCTATCCTATCTTTCATCTCTTTGGCAGCCTTATTGGTAAAAGTAATGGCAATTATGTTCTTGGGGTTTACACCTTGGTTTTTTATCAAATAT
>DUNY01000173.1 GCA_012839145.1 Thermoanaerobacterales bacterium | reverse complement strand
TGGATTTATGATTTCATTTATACCTGTACCTAAAATATTAAAACTAACTACATAAAACACAATAAACACACTTGGCCAGAACCACCACCACCAAGGATTGGGAGTGTCTATGACAGCCCCTGCATCCCAGGCCTTCTTCAAAATGGTGCCCCATGACCATGTAGTGGGATCACCTAGACCTAAGAAACTTAAACCTGATTCGGATAAGACTGCCGTGGCCATAACAAGAGTTATATTTACTAATACAGGTCCCATAACATTTAACAAAATATGTTTAAATATAATGCTGTGAGAAGGTATACCTAGACATTTAGCAGCTTCAATAAATTGCATCTCAGCGATTTTCAGGGTGGAGTTTCTGGTTACCCTGGCAAGAGATGGCCAAGAAAATATACCGATTACTACCGCCACATTTGTAATGGAAGAACCCACTATAGCGGCTATTACAATCATTAATGGCAGAACGGGAAGTGTGAGAAATATATCTATTATGCCATCTATGATAGAACCTAAAATCCCCTTCTTATAACCTGAGATTAAGCCGGCAGGCACACCAATAATCACAGCTACAGCTACGGCTATAGCAGAAACGTATAGGGATGTCCTAGCCCCCCATATTACTTCAGCAAATACATCTAAACCCAAATTGTCAGTTCCGAAAAGATGATCCGCTGAGGGAGGTAAGAGAATGTCGGGGCCATAACCCTTAGGCTGCTCAGATATTATAGGTGCAAATAGGCCCAAAATAATAATGATAGCGACACCTAACAAACCTGCCAATGCCAAACGATTGGACATAAAATATTTAAAAAAAGTTCTTTTTTTCTGCACATCCTTAACCTCCCAACTTAATACGCGGATCAAGCCAAGCAATGACCAGATCGGTAATTATATTCATTACAACAACACTTACTGCAAGTATTAGGAAGGCTCCCTGCAGTACAGGATAGTCCATGGCAGAAACGGAATCATATATCAGACGCCCTACTCCCGGCCACGCAAAAATGGTTTCCGTCATGACGGCACCGCCTACCATAGTTCCAATCATCAAACCTGTAACAGTAATGGTAGGAATCATGGCGTTTTTAAGGGCATGATACCTAATTACCATCGGTTCATTCAGACCTTTGGAATAAGCGGTCCTGATGTAATCCTCATTAAAAACATCTATCATACTGTTTCTTGTATACAGTACTACGCTGGCCACATGGGAACAAAAAAGCGTGAGAGAAGGCAGTACTGCATGCTTTGCAACATCCAAATAATAGGCCAATCCCTGTTTTGGGGGAGGTGTATAAGCACCGCCGGTTGGAAACAGTTTAAAATAGTATGCAAAGATATATAAAAACCCAAAAGCTAGGAAAGGTAAAAACACCGAAATTCCAAGCGTGACCATAAAGTTAATCAGCTTATCGGCAAACTTCCCTTGTTTTCTTGCTGCAAGAACACCGATGGGTATCCCCACCAAAAGGGATAAAACTACCACTACAAACAGCAATAACAAAGTCCATGGTAGTTTCTGCATGATAATCTCTATCACTGGTTGCTGGTTTTTAAATGAAAGACCTAAATCGCCGGTGACAAGACCTTTTAAAAATATAAAGTACTGCTCAGGCACTGATTTGTCCAACCCAAAACGTCTAATCATCTGTGCTTGGACTTCAGGCCCCATCTTGGGATCAATCAATATGGAAATAGGATCAGCCGGCATAAAGCGTAGGATAAAAAAGGTTATGGTAATTGATACAAAAATAGTCAACAATCCCTTGGATGTGCGTAATAATAAAAGCCTGCCCATTATTTACCCCTCCCTTCTTCATCCATACCAAAATGACAGCGGACATAATGGCCCGGCATAACTTGCTTAAGTTCAGGATGCTGCTTTCTGCATATATCCTGAGCTTTGAAACACCTAGTGCAGAACCTACAGCCTGTAGGTGGATTCACTGGGCTTGGAATATCCCCTTCCAAAATTATACGCTTTTTTGACGGTTTGGTTGTAACTTCAGGCACGGCGGATATAAGTGCTTGTGTGTATGGATGCAATCTTTTTTCAAAAAGCTCCTTAGTAGAAGCCAATTCCATAATTTCTCCCAAATACATAACCATAATCCTGTTACTGATATACTTAACTACCGACAAATCATGCCCGATGAAAATATAGGTTAAGTTCAATTGTTTTTTTAGTTGATTGAACAGGTTTAAAACCTGCGCCTGAACGGAAACGTCCAAAGCAGATACGGCTTCATCACAAATCAAAACCTTTGGTCTGAGCGCCAGTGCCCTGGCTATACCCACTCTCTGTCTTTGCCCTCCGGAAAACTCATGGGGATATCTTTCATACATCTCCGGCTGCAGACCTACTAATTCTAAAAGCCTCTCTACCTCCAAGCGAACAGCTTTATGCCCTTTGATGACCTTATGGGCCGTTATGGGCTCAGCTATGGCATCTCCGATTTTGATCCTCGGATTTAAGGAGGCATATGGGTCCTGAAATACCATTTGAATTTCCCTGGGTACTTGATGAATGGAGGCTCTTTTCCAGCCGGTAATGTCCTTGCCCTTATATATAACATTTCCGGAACTGGATTCTATCAAACCCAGTATCAACCTGGCAAGGGTAGATTTGCCGGAGCCTGATTCACCTACTATTCCCAATGTTTCCGATTGGTATAGTTCAAAAGACACATCTTCTACCGCGTGGACGTACTTTGAGGGCCTAAACAATCCTGCACCTAAATCGAAATATTTTGTTAGCTTCTTTGCTTCAAGAATTGTTGTTGTCATAATCGGCCCCCTCCCCATCAAAAGTCAACCAGCACTGAACATAATGTCTATCATCGACCTGCTTCGTAGGTGGAACATCATCCTTACATTTGTCCAGGCAGTATTCGCACCTAGGCGAAAACCGGCAGCCCTTTTCAAAGTTTTCGATATTGGGCACACTGCCGGGTATTGTATATAATTCCTCATCACCGGAAGTCATGGTGGGTATTGCTGCCATTAAACCTTTGGTATACGGATGCAGAGGATGATCCAAAATAGCTTCAAGGCTCCCCCGTTCTACCACCCTTCCTGCATACATGACCACAACTTCATCACATAATTCTGCAACAACCCCAAGGTTATGAGTAACCACCATCAGAGAGCCACTTTCCTTAAGCCTCTTCATTAAATCCAGGACCTGTGCCTGAATAGTTACATCCAATGCGGTTGTAGCTTCATCTGCAATAAGCAGCTTGGGTTGGCAGATAAGAGCCATGGCAATCATAGCCCTTTGTCTCATCCCGCCGGAAAACTGATGAGGATATTGCATTGCTCTGGCCTCCGGATTCGGAATACCTACTAATTCTAACTGCTTTATCACGGCTTTTTGAATATCCTCTTTACTAGTATCCGGAAAATGGATTTTCAGAGCTTCGCCAATTTGAAAACCAATAGTATGGACGGGGTTTAAAGCTGTCATTGGTTCCTGAAAAATCATTGCAATTTCTTTGCCTCGAATTTCCTGCATCTCTGTTTTGCTTTTTTTGAGCAAATCAGTTCCCTTATACAGAATTTCTCCTCCCTGTATTACAACAGAAGGTGGCAACAGACCCATAATAGACAGACTGGTCATACTCTTCCCGCAACCTGATTCGCCTACAATGCCGACAGCTGTCCCCTCTTCAATACTAAAACAGATATTGTCCAATAAATTATGAACCCGGCCGTCTTCATCTCTAAAGCCCATGCTGTAATTTTTAAATTCGATAAGTCTCGACAAATTCTGCCAACCCCCTGAATTATAAATTAAAAAGAAATAATTTTACAATTCAATCTATACAAGCCCTAACATTAAGCTATATAAACTATATAATAAAACTTTTATAATAAAACTTTTCAGCGATACTTGTCAAGGATAGTATTTTATTGTATTTTCCCTTGAAGCTCCACTTTCATTAATTAAAGTAAATTTCGCTTTCAAACACTTGCGTTCATAGACTTCAATGCTCTTTACAGCCTGTTTCTGCTGTTTCATGTGCTGTCCTGGAAAAATCATCAAAAAACTAGTTGTTGGAAGGGCTAAGTGAAAGATTTTGGTATTCAAGAATCCTAACTTTTTAGAAAGTGGGCAAAATAGGAAGTGTTAGAGTAAAATCATAGTGGGCAAGCAGGCATAAAAAAGGCCACCCTGCAAAGCAAGGTAACCCAGAATAACATGCAAATCCTGTATAATAGTGAATAACTCGCTGAGTTGACTTAAATGTGATAAAATTAATTATAAAAAGAATAAAGGAGAAAATACAATGTGGAAAGAGTTTAAGAAATTTGCCATCAAGGGAAATGTGGTTGATTTAGCAATAGGTGTAATCATAGGCGGAGCATTCGGAAAGATAGTCACATCTTTAGTTAATGATATAATAATGCCCCTTATAGGACTTATACTTGGAGGGATAGACTTTACAAGCCTGGAATTAAAAGTGGGAACGGCTATTGTCAAATATGGTGCTTTTATTCAAAGTGTAGTGGATTTTTTAATCATAGCATTTTCTATTTTTTTGATTGTCCGTTCAATCAACCAAATAAAAAGGGAGGAGGAAACACCACCTGCAGAACCTGCACCCTCCAAAGAAGAAATACTTCTTACTGAAATTCGGGACCTGCTAAAGCAAAAATAATCAACGTTTTTTGGAGCAATCACTTCAAGGTGTATGCATATACCAGTGTAATGGAGTCACTAATCCTACAAATGGAAGTCACTCTTTCGGAAAAAACGATGGCAAAAAAGTTCCGAATTATTCAGTCAAAGTATGACATAAAATAAGCCTGTAATATCTTGATTTTATCAATGCAAACACAATTACAAGCTTATTTTAAACAATATTATCTTTTATAAGTTGAAGATTGAAATTTCAACAAATCAAGTTGCTAAATCTACTACTCATGTGCCAAAAAAGGGGAATTTAAAATGGCCATTCATGGTTATGAACATTTATTAGTGTAAATGAATATTATTGCCATTTACACGGATTAATATTCAGCCTCCGGTCCTGGTTTTAGAATCAACGCAGCGTTTATGCCATGAAGTCTCTTGATATGGGGTAACACCCTCTTTGTACTAAACCATAAGTTTTCTGATCTGCCGGCCCACTTGGAAATTTCTTTGTACTGCCATCGACTATGGCATATATGGTTACCACTTTTTCTGCTTCATTTATCCTATATGTCCCAAATGCAGATTTATGGAATGTGCAAAAGTACAGACCTACATCGTAATAATGTTTCCCCCGAGTAATTCTGCAATTTCCGGATTGCAGGTTGTGAATATTACTTGGTTTTTTTCTGCATATTGCTTAATAAGCTGTACCGCCATTTTCTTCCTTTCCGGATCCAGATCTACAATGCAATCATCAAGTATTACATATCCATGAGTATTCCCATAAATGTATTTCAGTATTGAAAACCTTAACGCCAATGCTACACAATCATGTGTTCCTGCAGATAATAAAGCAGGAGGCATTGTAACACCGTTTTTATTTTGCAGGCTTATATCGAAGCTTTCATCAATCTGTCCTTGATTATAGTTCCCATCTGTCAGCATACACAGATACTCGGTAAATTTGTCTGCCAATGGCTTAAACGGGGTTTTGCCGATTTCCTCCTTGGTCTTTTCGAAGGCCTCATGTATTTTTACAAGCTTTTGTGCTCTTTTAAGTTTTTTATCATATATAGATTCTGCTTTTGTATATGCGGCTTTAAGCTCTTCATAGGTACTTTCCGGTAGACTTTTTTGATATTCATAATAATCTTCCTTGAGATTACTATATTCCTGCTGCACCTTTTCATAGGAATCCCTAATATGGGAAAGACTGTTTTTAAAGTCCTCTGCAGATTCAAATTCTTCAGGAATGGGCGCCAACTTATCCAGTTCATTTTTTATTTCTTTTAATTCCATCTTTTTCTCAACCAGCAGATCAAAGGCTTTATCTAGGCTCTCATACTCTTTTGTCCATTCCTGCAATGTTTTTTCTGCGGATTTTTTGTTTATTTTGCATTCCATTTGCTTATTACTCAATTCTTCCATTTCCCCGTTTATTTCTTCTATATTTCTTGCTTGTCCCAAATCCTCAAGTTGTTTTAATTCCGCTTTTAAATCATCATATTTTTTATCGCCAAGCAATAACGCCACTTGTTCTTTCAGGTTATTCTCTTCATTTTTCAGTCTTTTTAGTGTTTCCTTATTTAGTTTGGCTTCTTCTATATTTTCCAGTTGAAGATTATTTAAAAGTTCTTTAAGCTTAAGCTCATTATCTACATACGCACCTTTTAACTTTTCATAATCCAACTCACCGGTTTTTAACTCTAATTCGAACTCATCAGATTCAATCTTTACATATCCGTTTGCTGTAAAGGTTTCTCCTTGTTTTATCTTCTGCTTGCTTTTTAAGTCCGTTGTCAACAATATGTCACAGGGAGTGTTTATCTTATTAAATTTACCGATAATAACTCCTGCTTTCATTGCAGCTTCGATTTTTGAAATCTCTTTATGAATATTCTCCAACTCTGCTATGTCATCATCGGTGATATTTTTTGTTTGTTTTATCTTTATCCTTGTATCATCTATCTTTTTATTGAGTTCATCAATATTTGCCAGTTTATTTGTTATTTCAGATTTCTTCTCAGCTTTGCGAAGGTTTTCCTTTTCCTTCTCTAAATCTCGGATTTTTGGAAATATTGTTTTAAGCTCATTATCAAGCTGCTCGATCAAGGCTTCTTTTATCGGCCATTCTTTGCATACTTGAGACAGTGTGTCCGAATCTTTTTCAAGTCTCTCAATTTTAGGCTCTGATACTAATCTTTTGGTCACATCATCTTCTATTTTTTCAAGCTCATCTTTTTTTGATTTTAAATCCAAGATTTGCTTTGATTTTACCTTTAGTTCATCACATATTTCTTCAAAATCTCTTTCCGCTTCTTGGGCCCAATTCATTGATAGCCTTATTCTTTCCTTTCGGTAATAGCTTTCCAGAACCTCACCCAGACCTGTTTTGTAGGGATTATTTATTCCTCTGTTATTAACGGGGCAATTTTTGTCTAAATCCCATCTCTTTAATAATATGTCTTTTTCATTCTGAATCCTTTTGTCCAATTCATCAACCGATATACCGTCAAGCTCCATCATGGTCTTCATGAGTATATTGCTTACTTCGCTTGATGTTTCATCACTTAATATCTGTTCTATGGCTTCTTTAATATCCCTTTGTTTTGCAAATACTATGCTGCTATATGTACCTGAGCCGAATTTCAGTATTTCTTTCAGTATATCATTGGCTGTTTGTGCATTTTTAATTATAGTTCCATCAGGAGTTACAAGCTGTAATGATTCTGTAACACCCCACTCTTTTTTCAATCTGTACTCTTTGTCCCCTATACATATAGTGATTTCACCGTCTATCACATCCCCGTCGGGATGCGGCATGAACCTTTCATGAAACTCCCTATCACTTTTAACACTCATCCTCAACCTGGGCTCTTTAAAGAGTGTTGCGTAAATTCCTTCAACAAGAGTGCTTTTCCCGGACTCATTAGGCCCCAGTATTACATTCAGTCCTTTTTCAAACTGGACGTTTATTTCTTTTAATCCTGCAAATCTGCTGCATGAAAAGCTTTTTATCAGCATTGTCTCACCTCCTGAATTAACTCATATGCAATTTGAAGTGCTTCATCATCATCCGCCAATTCATTCAAAAAGCGGTGGGGAAAAGAGCCTGAAGTAAACTCTCTGTCAATGATTTCCTTTGTCACTTTTATTCCCAGTTCTGAGTCGTCTATGAAAGTATGAGCTGTCTTGCCGTAAAGCTCATTGTACAGTTCTTGTCTGCAATTAAAAGCTTCTCTGCTTACCCTTCCCTTTAAAGTAATTCTAGCCACCTTTTTATCAGGGTTGTCTTTCAGTATATTGGCCTTGATTTTATAAAGTTCTTCATCATCATTTATCTGGAATTGTTCATCGTAAAACCTATAAATCCCCGTTGTTACCTTTTGGGCTTTTACAGACTTATCTTTGTCAATTGTAATTACCCAAGCATGACCTTCATGGCTGCAATCAAGGCCGTCAGGTTCCGGAGTCCCCGGGTTAAATATCTTCCAACCATTTACGATGTCATTTTCTGGGTAGCTCACATGGGTATGCCCTAACAGCCACACATCCACAGGTATATCTTCAAGCTCTTTTTTAGACATAAAATAATAATTATTTTCCATATCAGGAGAAATACCTTCAAGGGCACCGTGTGCAATGCCTATATGGTAAAGTTCCGGGTCAAATTTCTCATTGTCCTTTATCCAACCTATATTGTTTACATCAGAGTGTTTTGAATGGCACGGTGCAGGATATGCTATCACATCCAATCCGTACTGCTTGAGCAATAAGGGTTTCTCTTCATTTATATATAATATCTTACCTGTGATGTTCTTTTTGAACCTACTCCATAAATCAATCATTCCATTATCATAATCATGGTTTCCTGGCATAATTAAAACACATTCCCCATTAAACTCATCAAGAGACTTTATCACCCTGTCTATATCCCTTTTTAGGATATTTATACTATTAAACAAATCCCCTGCAATTACGAATAGATTACACTGCTGATCATTTGCCATTTGAACCATTTTATTCAGCACGTCAAATCTGGCCTCTATGAGACAGTCTCTAATACTGTCAGGGTAACTGTTGAATTTCATGCCTATATGTAAATCCGCTGTATGGAAAATTTTAAGTGACAAAAAAATTCACCTCTTTGTTGATTTTATAAACTCTGTGTATTTATTACACACTTTATTCATATTTCCACACTATGCCCTAATTTCCTTCCTAAGTACGTCCGATCGGAAGTAAAAATTATTAAATGGTGATACTTCTTTATAGTCCCATTTCTCTGTTAAGCTCAACCACCAAAGACAATCCCGGCTCCGATGACGATGAATCTCTGTTATTCTTCTTGCATCTGAAAACCACTCTTGTTGCCGCTATGCTCGACATATTTAAAGAATTTTTCAATAATATATCTTGAACTGTAACAGTAGGTGAACCTTTTTTATTAGACTTCTAAAACAGCTCTGCCGAACATATAGTTTGGAGGATATGGGACAAAGTGCTATGATAAACTACGAAGGATTGAAATGTTTCTTGAATCGGTGGAATATTTCTGGAAAGGAAGGCAATGTGAATGATAACAAAAATATCTCAAGAGTATCTTGACAACGAAATGAAAAAGGTGAAGGCACATCCTGCATCTTATAAAATTTTTAGAAATAAGTCTGAGATAATTCCCTTAAAAATCTTTGATATACCTGCACCGGCAGCCAATATCATAAAACAGGAGATGCTTTCCTTAGGCGGTGATGCCGTAGTGCATAAAAATGCCGTGAATTGCTGTGTAGAAAAATCCGATATAATACTTCTTGGAACCGTAAAACAATATAATTTCTTTATGGAAAAGCTCAAAAAAATGCCATATTTCAGTCTTGATAAGGTCCGTATTATGCTTAGGCAGTATTTTTCAGCAAAAAAACCGGATTCCATAAAATCTCCTTGGGGCAGATCCCTAACCTTAGACAGAACTCGGGTGATGGGAATAATCAATGTCAGCCCTGATTCCTTTTATGTCGGTTCTTGCAAACAAAATATAGAGAAAATACTTAGCACTTGCCAAATAATGATACAAGATGGCGCAGATATCCTTGATATAAGCGGAATATCAAATTATCCCGATTCAGATTCAACCCAAACAGAAGAAGAGCAAAAAGGGATCGTAACAGCGGTAAAAACCATAAGGGAAAATTACAGCCACATTATGATTTCCGCAAATACTTGTTCAGGGGATGCAGCAAAAAAAGCCTTGGAAGCAGGTGCGGACATAATCAGCGATGTGAGCGGATTTGATTTAAACGACAAATTAGCAGAAGTAATAGCCCAGAGTGGTACACCGTGTATCCTCACACATACAAAAGGCATTACCGAGAATATACAAACAACGCCTACCTATGATGACCTTTTAAGAGAAATTATGCAGTATTTCACAGACAAAATACAATATACCTCATCTTTTAACATAGATGAAAACAATATAATTATAAACCCCGGCCTGGGCTTTGGAAAAACCTGTGAAGACAATATGGAGATTTTGGATAGAATGCAGGAATTGAAAAGTCTTCATAAGCCCCTGCTCATAGATACATCTGGAAAGCCTTTTGCACACAAAACCTCGACTTTGGAATCAGATGAGCGAGAAGGGGCTCTGGCAATAGCTGCTCTTTGTGCCCATCAAAATATAGATATAGTAAGGGTAAATGATGTAAAAGCTGCTGTTGGGGTAATAAAAAAGATTGAGGCAATAAAATGCCGCAGGACAAAATAAACAAATATTAAAAGACATGGCAATTATCTCATACGAAATAGATAATCCTGATGATATTTATAGTCTCTCCTTGCCTTTAATTACCAGATATTGTTGTAATTCAGCTACTATAAAATGTTTGATTATAACTAAAAGCTAACTGAAAAGTATCTACCTAAGGGGTGATGTAGGGAAAAAAAGCTATAACCGACTGATACTTCTTCTCTATTAAGGGGCCTTATATTTTTCATATATTTACCCCTATAAATTATAAATATATTTACGCCTAATCCTTCTGCTATGGCAGAATATAAAAATATTATTCAGTACTAGGAATTCATTGATTGTTAGAGGGCTTTTTTGCCAACTATAATAGTAAGGTCTACGGTTATATTTTTTATTTTCATATTAAAAGCTTGTTTAACTCTGTCATCTGCAGCAGTCCATGATAAAGGAGTCATCTTTATAAGATGCATAAGATTTTCTTTATCTATAGTCCTGCTGTATACTATCTCTTGCATATCTAATATCTTAAAATTTTTACTGTAATGTTCTAAAACCTCATCATTGGAATAAGTTTGTTTGTCCGACCCATAATGAAGAACCTGTCTTAATTCCTTTAGATAATCACTTCCCGGAACAACTTTAATAAGTACTCCATCATCTTTCAAAGTCCTGGCAAATTCTCCATAATTAGCAGGAGAAAGAATGTTTATTATAACATCAAATTGCTTGCTTGTAAAAGGAAGGTTTGCTAAATCTGCTACACACCAAACAGTATCAAAATAGCCCT